>NZ_AP024820.1 GCF_019703325.1 Helicobacter sp. NHP19-012
AAAGATTTGAAAAACTAATTTTTTAAAAATCACTATGCGGGTGCGCTTGCCCGTGATACATATTTCTCTTGTAAAAAAAATTTTTTTAAATTTGTTGAAAAATTGGTTGAGTGGATTTAAGATAAGCCAAGCTGACGTTTGACATCTATATTGCTCTTGGGGGCAAGCCCCCAAGCCCCCAAACCCCCAAGAGAGGGCTTTGAAATGAGGATTAGTTTGTTTTCTTGGCTTTATGATGCCATTGCAGTAAAGAGGGCTTTGGGTTTTGAATACCAAAAAACACCCCTGCAGTAAGATGACTTGGGGAGTTCTAAAACGAGAATTGGCGTTTTAAAACCCATAGAACGCTTTCTTGGGTTAAAGGGTGGTTTGGTATGGGTTAGAGGTAAAGTGTTGATTGTAGACCCCTCTATGGCTCTAAAAACGCTATTAGTGCAAATAGACAGAAAGTCCAAACACTATGCCTTACAGAAAAACCCCAAATGAACCCAAATTTTTGTTTCAAAAACCAAAGAAAATCTTAGAATGTGTGTCTTTTGCGTTTAAACGCCCCTAGAGCATTGAGAGTAGTTAAAGAGTTAGAACTATGGGTTAAGTGTGTTGTGTTGATTGTAGGGGCTTCTAGGTGAGTAGAAAGGACATTTAAATAAATGGATAAGATTATAGAAGACAATCTGCACCTAAACATAGCCCAAAATGGCCTTTGGAGACCAGACACTTACAGCTTCTACTTAGGGCTTTGAATATAGTAATGAGGTTACTTGTTTAGAATATTAGAATACTTGCAGTTGGGGGGAACAATGATACTTATTTTTGAAGTTGTTGAAAAAAAAGAGTAAGCGAAACACTGAGCAGATATAGCGTTTAAATGGCTTAAAATGGTCATAAAGTGCAAAGTTAGGGGTTGGAATTCAAACACAGTTTTAGGGGTTTGCGTTACCACATCTTAGCTAGTCGTGTCTTTGAGGGTTTAATGCGTGTTCTCAAAGTTACAGACCGCACCAAATTGCCACACCTTTTAGAGATGACGATGGTTTTTTAGCGGTCTTTGGGCGGGCTTGTAAGCTAGGGTAACTGGACTTACATAACCAACGAGTATTCTACAACTAGAGGTGATAACTGCGAGGGGTTGTAGGCAGTGGAAGTGAATGGTTTGTAAATGGCACCCTAATCTCTACCTAAATACTCTCCATCGCACCAATAAGCCCCGTCCCACCAATAGACAACACGCCCATAAGGCATGCCAAAGTGCATACGCAAGTACTCTTGTCTATGCTTTCTGCTCCATTTGGATTTATGGCATTCGTTATAAGCATCTACTTCTTTGTTATATTGTTCAATCCACTCTTTAGAGCCTTTTTCAGCCATTCTGTACTCCTCTTGCTAAAATTTCAAAGAGTTTGCGCCGAATCAGGTCTTCAAAATCTTTATTTTTTGTTAATTCGTTATAAAGTTGTTCGTTGTTCTCAAGCAAGTTAAGCGATTCATCCTTAAATCGTTTGTTAAAACCCATCCATTGATTGTCTTGATCAGAGTTGTTGAAATTTTCCATGAAATTGGAATCGGCACGCATACGATCTAGGGTGTCTTTTAGGGCTTTAGAAGCTTGTTCGCCTAAGGGGATTCCGTGCGCTTTACTAAATTCCTCTAAAATCTCTGAAAGCTTTTCTAGCTCGCTTTGTGGGGTGTGGCTAGAGCCATCGGCTTTTGAGGGGTATAACTCTGACTGCCCCTTAAGGGCAATACTCACATCTTGTTGCGCGATTTGCAAGCGGTAATCCTCAAGCTCTACGGCTCTAGTGATGTCCTCATCAAAATCCTCTCTAAATGGGGCTAGTTTCTTAATGAGTTCTTGGAGCAACCTAAAAAGTTTTTCTAAGGACACATCTTGATAGCGTAAAATTTGCACTAAAAAGGCGTAGTTTTTGAGGTAAGTTTTTGCCTTGCTGTAAAACTCCTGTTGTTTATTTGGGTCTAAGGTGTTATAATGCGCGACTATTACATCTAGCATGGCGTGGATTTGGGGCAAGGGGGCTTGGTTAAAGATGGCCAGATAAAAGTTTTCAACCTCCTCTCTGACATACACCCCATAGCTGTCTAAATGGCTTTTGAGGTCATGGAGTTTATTGGGGTCGCTTGGCTCGGCGAGCAAGGTTTGTTTGCAATAAGGCTCAAAGGCTTTTTTGATTTTTTCAGTGTCGTTGGCAAAGTCTAAAACACAGGTGTCCTTTTTATCTTTGTGGATACGATTCAAGCGTGAAAGCGTCTGTACGCACGCCACACCACTTAAAGCCTTATCTACATACATCGTGTGTAACAAAGGCTGGTCAAAGCCTGTTTGGTATTTGTCTGCCACGATCAAAAAGCGGTATGCATCCTTTTCAAAAGTTTTAGGGGTTTGGCTCTCGCTAAAGCCATTCAAACTCGCCTCACTCTCGCCCTCAACTTCTCCTGAGAAGGCAACCAAGACCTTATGGGGGCGTTTTTCTTGGGCGAGTTGTGCCCGAAAGGCTTTAAAATAGCGCACAGCGACTCGGCGTGAGCTCGTAACAACCATCGCCTTAGCCTTGCCCCCAATTTTGCTGTGTGTGGTGGTGTAAAAATGGGCGAGCATCGCCTTTGTTTTTTCTTCAATGCTTTTAGGGTGCTCTTTGACATAGATTTTAAGCCTTTTAAAGGCGGGATCTCTCTCATAGAGTGGATCGTCTGGGACTTTGGCCACCAAATCGGCGTAGAATGTGTAGGTGGTGTAAGATTTTAAAACATCCAAAATAAAGCCTTCTTCAATGGCTTGTTTCATGGAATACAAATGGAAAGGAATGAACTGCTCCCCACTTGTTTTTATCCCAAAAAGTTCTAGGGTTTCTGGTTTGGGCGTGGCACTGAAGGCGAAATAAGAGGCATTTTCATTAAATTGTTTGGATTTAATGGTTTGTAACAAATATTCATCGGGGTCTAGCGTCTCTTGCTCCTCTTGTATGGGCGCACCTGTGGCTTTTTGACGGCATCGCCATACGCCCCCCCTTGGCTGGAGTGCGCCTCGTCTATGATGATGGCAAATTTTTGATGGGCAAGGCTGGGCAATTCCTCTAAAATATGGGAGAACTTTTGGATCGTGGCGATGATCACCTTCTTGCCCTCCGCCAACGCATCCTTAAGCTGGCGGCTGCCCTCTGTGATTGTCTCTACAACCCCCCTGATGGTGAAAAAGCTTTGGATGTTCTTTTGTAATTGTTTGTCTAAAACGATCCGATCCGTGATCACCAAAACGCTATCAAACAAGGGTTTTTCATTGACACTAAGCCCGATTAACGCGTAAGACAGCCATGTAATGGTGTTGCTCTTACCGCTACCTGCGCTGTGCTGGATCAAGTAACGCTTCCCCACGCCTTCATTTTGCACAGCCTTGCACAGCCTTTGCACGGCACTGAGTTGGTGGTAACGGGGGAAGATCACACCCTCATCCACAAGTTGTAAGAAGTTGAAAATGAGATTTAAAACTTGGTCTTTTTGCAGGATTTGCTCCCACAAATACGCGCTTTTGAGCCCCTGTGGGTTTGGGGGATTGCCCGCCCCGCACTCTAGCCCCACCATCCCACTCCCATCGTTTAAGCCCTTATTAAAGGAGATAAAACGGGTGTCGGTCTTCTCTAGTTTTGTGGTGAGATAGACGAAACTTTCATCTAGGGCGAAGTGGGCTAGGGCGTGTTTGAGTAGGGGTTCTTGGGGGTTTCTGTCTTGTTGGTATTGTTTTAGGGCGTGTTGGGCATTTTGCCTGTTTAAAGAGTGTTTGAGTTCTAAGGTGAAAAGGGGCAAGCCGTTTAAAAAGATCACCAAATCTATGGAGTTTTGGTTGTGCTGGCTGTAATGCAGCTGGCGCACTACAGAAAAAACATTGTTTTGGTAGTTTTTTAAAGTGTCTGGGTTCTTTTGGGTTTTGGGTTTGGGGTAGGCAAGCTTAAAATTGATCCCCAAATGCTCCACCCCATCCTTAAGCACTTTTAGCATGCCTTTTTCTTCAATTTGCTGTCTTAAGCGGTGTAGCAGGTTTTTTTTAAAATCTTGGTCCCTTTGGCGCAACGCCTCTAGGGCTTTATTTTGCGTTCGCTCTAAAAACTCCCATAACAAGCCCACATCCAAACAAAATTCTTTATCATAGGCTTTAGGGTCGCCTTTGGTATAACCGCTCTTTAGCAAATGTCCTTCTATGAGGGTTTCAAGGTCTTCTTCTGTGTATCTTTTCATGGGTGTCCTTTAGGGGGATAAGTCCAAGCACCGCTTCGCTGATGAGGGCACTTTTATAGTCTTTAAGGGCTTGGATTTGGGTTTGTAGTTTGGCACTGAGGCACTCTAGTTGCCTGGTCTTTTTATCTAAAAAGGCGGTGATGGTGTGTTGCTCGGCTAGAGGGGGGAGGGGCAAAGGCATGCCTTTAAAGATTGTATAGTCTATGCTTTCTCTAATTTTCATAATGCCTGTAGCATATTGGCTTAGACTGCTTTGTAATGCCTTGTTCCCAAACAAGTAGGCATAATACTTTATGAAGGTTAGGCGTTTATCTTTGGCGAATAAAACTAGGTAAATCGGGCTAACTAGCCCCTCGTATTGCGAAAAGCCCAAAGAGCCAATGACGGCGTTCATTTTGTTAAAGACTAAATCCCCACGCCTTACGATTCTGTATTGTGATATATCCTTTTTAGCCTTGTTGCCAATGTTGCCCTTTTGTTCATAGGGTAAAACGCCCATATCTTTAACTAGGGACAAAATTTGGGTAATGGCTTTATCCCTGTTTGTTTCGTTTCGGGTACCAAAAAGGCTATCTAGCCGCACCACCTCCCAACCCTCAGGCACCTCCCCTAGCCAGTCTAAACCGCTAGGCTTCATGCGGGCATTGGGGTCTAGCCCCTTAGTCGCTACCTCGCTAATGAGGGCGTGTTTATAGTCTTTAAGGTGCTCTAAGAGCTGTGTTTTCTTGGCAATCAAGGCATCGAGCTTAGAGATTTTCTCGTCTAAAAACGCTGCGATGGCGTGTTGCTCGGCTAGTGGAGGGAGGGGGATTTGAAAATTACGCAAGTTTTCAAGCTTGACACGCAAAACCTTAACTCCACTGGCATATTTTGCTTTAAGGCGCATGAAATAGGCACTTTGGAAAACATAGGCGATAAAAATCGGGTCTTGCTTGTGGGAAAAGGCGAAGATGTCCCCACTAATGCAAATATCCGCTTCACCCAAGTAAGCCACCGCTTTTAAAACCCCCTCAATGTCCTCACTCACGCCCGTAATGATTAAATCGCCTCGCCCTGCCCTTTTAAGCGTCTTGGCTAGCTTAGAGCTGACAAAGCTTTTAGTTTGGGCGGTGTGGGTGTTGTAATAAGTGTGAATTTGCCCGTAATGAATCGCTCCCACGCCCTCTGCCTGTAAATCCGCCTTCACTAGTCCCGAGCCCCGTGCAAAAGTCCCAATCTTACCAAGCTCGACCACCTCCCACCCCGCTGGTAAGTTCTCTAGCCCCTCCATCACCCCACCTTAAAAATATCGTCTAAAAGGGCGGTGATCTCCACTTCTAGGGCGCGGATTTGGGTTTTCAGTGCCTTGGTGTTTTGGCTTTTGGTGGTGGTTTTAAAATACTGGTTGAATAAAATCTCATAACCCACTTTCACGCTGTCCTCTTCAATAAAGCTTAAAGGGGTGCGAGGCCAGATGCTGCTAAGAAAATGGGCTTTGATGTTTTCTTTAAGGGGGATTTTCTCCTCTTGTTTGCCAAAAAGGACATTTGGGGCGGGCTTTTGCTTGCCCTTTTCATCTTTAATCTTGGGCATGGGCATATCCAAAGCCTCTAAAAACTCCTTAGCTCCTTTGTAGATGGGCTCTAGATTTTTAGGGGTGCCTTCTAATTCTTGCAGTTTTTCTAAAATCTCCCCTTTGTTCTCAAGCGCTTGAAAGCTCTCCTCTTTAAAGAGTTCTTGGCTGGGTTTTAAAGAAAAGACTCTAAATTTTTGATAACCCAAGTCGGCATTGTCTAAAAGCACGCTGTGCGGGTCGTGGGGTTGTTCTAAAAAAGCCTTACAATCTGGTTGATGTGTTCCTGGTTTAAGCGGTTGCGCTTTTTGCCTAGAGATTTTGCCATGGGCTCAAAAAAGCTTGTGGCATCGATGAGCTGGACTTTGCCTTTTTTATGCTCGGGTTTGCGGTTGCTAAGGATCCATATAAAAGTGGGGATGCCCGTGTTGTAAAACAAATCGGTGGGTAGGGCGATCACGGCTTCTAAATAGTCGTTTTGTAAAATATGGCTTCGAATCGCCACTTGCCCGCTGTCATTGTTAAAAAGGGGGCTGGAGTTATGCACGGAGGCGATGCGCGAGCCTTGGGGGGTGTCCTTCATCTTGCTTAGCATGTTGAGCAAAAACATCATTTGCCCATCCCTTGCTCCCGTAACCCCCACACTAAAGCGCACATCCTTCTTGGCATCCTCTTGCTCGCTCCTCCACGCCTTGCCAAAGGGCGGATTGGTAAGCATAAAATCAAATTTTGTGATGTCCCCCTTTAAAAATCCATCTTCGTTCTCTTTGAGAGTGGAGCCGAATTTAATATTCTCTGGGTTCTCGCCCTTGATGAGCATATCTGCCTTGCAAAGGGCGTAGGTGTCGGGGCTGACCTCTTGCCCGCACAATTCAAAGGTTGCCTTAGATTGCAACTCCTCTTGAAGGAAGGCTTTAGACTCGGTAAGCATCCCCCCGCTCCCGCAGGCGTTGTCGTAAATGGTGAAAAATCCGCTTTTGATTTGCTCTTGCACGGGTCTAAAGACAAGTTCTGCCATCAAGCGTATCACCTCCCTTGGGGTGAAGTGCTCACCCGCCTCCTCGTTGTTCTCCTCATTGAATTTGCGGATCAACTCTTCAAAGACATAGCCCATCCCCAAATTGCTTAAGCCTTTTTGGATCACCCTGCCTTTTTCGTCTTTCTTGTCGTTGATGGAGAAATTCACCTTTTGACTGCAAAACTCTTGCACGAGGGGGTATAAAATACCGCTCTTTTCTAAGGTGTCTAGCTGATCTTTAAATTTAAACTTCTCCAAAATGTCCCTAATATTCGGGCTAAAGCCATCTAGGTAGTTTAAGAAATTAGCTTTAATGATTGAGGGCTCATCTAAAAGTACCTTAAGGGTGAAGTTAGAATCGTTGTAAAACTTAAACCCACTGGCATGGCACAAGGGGGTGGCTAAACCATCTGGGCTTAAATTCTTATGTTTTTCTTTGCACGCCAAAACCTTGGCTTTGGTAGGTTCTAGCATGGCATCTAGCCGCCGAATCAAGGTCATGGGCAAAATCACATCGCGGTACTTGCCCCTTTTATAGTGATCCCTGAGTAAATTCGCAATGCCCCAAATGAAATTCACCATGGGCTGAAACTGATTGCCGTCCATAACTCTCGCTCTGTCTAAAATAAAGGGTAGAAAAACCTAATCCCTCATCGTTGCGCATTTTAGCATAAGTGCTGCTAACAGATGTTAGGCCATGATCAATTTTCACTTTAATCTTATTTAAAAATATATGTTATTAAAAACACGTGCTATAGATACAAACCATAAGCAATTTAATCAAAGGGAGCGACATGCTTTTAAATGCCGTGATAGAAAAGGATGAACATGGGTATTTTGCTTTTGTCCCTTCTTTGCAAGGTTGTGTGTCTCAGGGCGAAAGTTATGAAGAAGCTCTGGCAAATATCAAAGAGGCGATCGAGCTTTACTTAGAAACCTTAGAGGCAGATGAGTTAGCTCATCTCTCCAATACAAATTTTGTAATAGTCCCTATTGAAGTGGCTTTAAATGCCTGAATCGTCATGTCTTACGGTAGCCCATTGCCTTCCATAAATGGGTGTACTACATTCATTTCAACATATTTTTCTATGATTTCTTCAAGGTTGTTTGGGGCATCGCTTCAATTTTTTTAAGGGCTTCATTGAGATATAGAGCCGAACAAAATTTAAAATAGTCTTTGGCGATATTTTTGGTTCTTATTTGTTCTGCAAAGGCATACAATCCTTGAAACAAGGCTTTATGTATATCTTGTAGTCCCTTAATCGTGCCGACTTCTATGTCGTTAATTGCCCCGTTTTCAAAGAGCTGTTTAGCGTTTTCTAGGCTTTGTTCATCCAGGTTCATAATAATCCTTTATTTTTGACATTTTTTAGCTATAACAAAGTTTCGTGTTTTTTGCTATTAACTCCCACGCATTTTAAACAATAAAAAACATTTCAAATTAAATTAAATGAAATAAAAAATATTGCAAATAGTATTAAATACAATGCTAAATATGCTTACCCCCACTCCCTTTTTGGGCTTGTTCTTGTTTCACTTGCTCCAAAATCTTTGGCAAGTCATCGTTAAGGTTATACAAGTCCTCAAATACATTTGCGCCACTCCCTTTAGCTTGCTTGCCTTTTGCGGGTCTGCCTTGCCTATTTGGCAGGTATTTAAAATTGCTTATTTCCTTGTTAATTTCGGCATTTATTGCTCTACATGTTCTAAGCTCTGCTCTTGGCAACTTTCTAAAAAACGAGCAAATCCGCCACAATCACCCTCTGCTTTACAACTTTCTAAAAAGCTCAAATACTCCGCCCGCCGACTATCTACAATCAAGGGCGGGATTAAGTCGTTTTGGATAGCTTGAAACGCCATAATCAACCGACCTGTACGCCCATTGCCATCAATGAAAGGATGGATACGCTCGTATTCGGCGTGAAACACAGCAATTTGGGTTAGGTTAAGGGCATTACTTAGATATTGAAACAATAAGTTTTCTAGCTTTTGGGCGATAAAAATGGGGGGAGTGGGAGCAAAATTTGCACCCGCCACAATGACTTCAGCGGTGCGGTAAGTGCCGATGGGCTTAGAAACAAATTGCGGGGTTATGTCTAAAGCGGTCTTAAACAACAGATAGTGTAAATCTTTAATAAAACCTATGGTTAAAAGCGTGTCTTTGTTGCTAGCCTCACGCACAACTAAGTCATAAGCATTAGCAAACCCCAAAATAATGAGCTGTTCGTGTAAGGGTTTGTTAGGTGCGGTTAAGCCTTTTTCTAAAAGCTGCTTAGTTTCGTCTAATTGCAAACTTAAACCCTCTATGGCGTTGCTGTGGTGCGTGAGTGTAACACGCAAGGTTCTAAAAAGTTGCTCCCTTTGGAGTAAAGATAAGTCGCTTAGTTTGTATGCCATTTTGTTAAGAATTTAGTAATTTGGTAGAATGAGGTATTGAGAATAGACTTATTCAAGCTACTCTCTTGTTTCACAATCGCTTGTAAGCAGTTGTGTTATGTGTATGTCCTCACATTTTTGGTTTGCCTTGACCGAAAAATTTTTAAAGATAGTTCTTAATTCATCTTTTGAGATTTTGTCTTCGGCAACATCCAATACAAGTTTTTCCAATTTTTCTTCAAGTTTATCTATTATTTCTTTCTCATTGATGAAAAAGAAATGCATACAGAGATAAACAGCTGTTCTTTTATTGCCGTCTGGAAATGGATGAAATTTGACACATGAAAAGAAAAGATGCGCCATTTTGCTCTCAAATGTTGGGTAGTAATCATCATTCTTAATGTGTTCGAGCACACTCTCAAGGTAACCTATGCTAGTAGGGTTTATTCCTTTTAGTCCCCCGTCAGCTCCAATATCTCATTATGTATATCAATGGCTTCACCAATATTGATATAAATCAAACTATTTTGTCTGCCAATCTTTTATAGACCGCTAAAATGTCCGGATCCTCGAGTCTTTTTCGACATGCAATACGGGCTTCTTGCACAATTTTCGCGCGCTTTTCTTCACTTATTTCTATTTGTTTTTCATGTAATGGCTGTTTCATTTCGACTTGTGTATGTTTTAAATTTGGCATATATTCATCTCCAAGATATTTCGGTAATTATATCACTCTATGGAAGTTTTGGGGGCACCACTACTAACACCCATTTGCTTATTTTTTCTTACCTATAATCGCATGCACTGATCTTTTCAATCAAATCCACATTTTTTAAAGACAGCGTGATCACCCTAAGCAAGGTTTCAAAAATGTATTTATCGCTGATTTAACAATAGAATAAATTGCGCTTAAAGGTTTGTATTTCGCAAGCGTTTATAGCACTTATGGCGTATGTTAAAATGCAAGGGCTTATTTGTGGTAGTCGCTTGTGATGCCGTGCTTAGTTTCAAACTCAATAATGGCATCGCTTAGTTTAGTGTTTTCATATTCAAGGTCATCGATTTTCTCTTGGGCTTGTCTTAGATTTTCTTGCGCATCGTCATATTGACTTTTTAAAGCGTCATAGTCAGCTTGTGAAGGTTTGGGGGCATATCCTCTTGCTTTAGCACTTCTTGCATTTGTGGGGCTTGTTTAAGCTTGTTGATTTGTTCTTGCATGCTGGTAAGCTCATCGTTATGAGTTTTATTTAGATCAGTGATAGCCTTGCGGTGTTTCTCTTTTAAGTCCTTAATCACTTGCTCATGTCCAGCTTTTAAAGTGTTAAGGGCGGTGTTGTCGGTGATATATATACTTCTTTAGGCTTTCTCTTTTCAAGCTCTGTAATCCGCTTGGACAGCTTGCTATTTATTGTTTGCAAGCCTTGGATAGTGTCCTTATATTCGTTTTCTATGCCTTCAAGCTCTTTCTTATAGCCTCTGCTTAGGTTATACTTTTCCTCTGCAAAATCATTAACACGCTTTTCTAGAATTTGTTTATCAAACTTTAAAAGGTTCATGTTCGCAAGGGTAACACCATGATCGGTTTGCAAGTTTTTAAGCTCGGCACTTAATTTGTCTTTTGCCTCTGTAAGCTCTATCTTTTCTTGTAAGCGTGCCTCTGCCAAATTTTCAAGCTCTGTAATGCGTGCTTTTAAGCTCTCAATACTAAGCCCCTCTTTCTTTAACTCACGCAAGGCTTTATAATCGGCAGCCTCAAATTCACTAAGATTGACTTCTTTTAAACCCTTATTGAGTTTAGCCCAAATCTTGCGTGCGCCCTCAATAAGGGTGTGGGTTTTCTTTCCTTTTGGCGCATTGTCTATGAGCTCTGCTAAAGCCTTTTCTGCCTCTAGCTTTTCTTGCTTAAGGGCATTGATTCTATCCACAATGATTTCAAGATCAGCCTTTGTTCTAGCGTCCATCTTTTCAATATAGCTAAGTCCTTTCAGGCTTTCATTCTTAATGAGATCGTCATCATTTAATTTTAAGAGATCAATAAGGCCATCATAAGTTCTTTGGATAATTTGGTGATTTCTATTTTTCTTGTCTTTCTCACTTTGATATTTATCCTTAAGCTCTTTGCGCTCGACTTTATTCTTTTCCATGAGCTTTGCATAGGCTCTAGGCTCAATGCGTTTCACACCGCTTTTGCGGTTATCCACGCCTCTTTGCATACCTAAGATTGTAGCCACTTCGCTTTGGATCTGTCTAAGGTGTCTAGGTCTTATAGTGCGAAAAACATTTTTGCCCGTATGTTCGTCAAGCATAACAAACTCCATGTGCGCATGGTGATTGATAACGACATTGCCCTCTTCGTCTATATGCCCTTCATCTCTATGTATGGCGATTTGGTAGCATTGAAAGCCATATTCTTTTTTGAAGTGCCTAGCAAGCCTTTCTAGGTCTTGCATGGTAGTCGTGGGCTTGATATTGACGACAGCACTCCAAAGGTTGCGTGTGGATTTAAAGGGCTGATTAAAGGCTTGCTTATATCGCTCTTTGGCTTTGGCTACAAGCTCATCTCTTAATGCTAAGGCATCATCACAATTCCTATTGCACTCACAGCCATAGCCTAGCTCTTTGGCTAGTAAATATGTAGGCGGTGTTGTTCGGTCATTGTGTTTTAACTGAATATTGTTTGTAGGCTTGAAATTGATTGACGCAATGTTACCCATTTAGCCCCTATGCCTCCTAATGCTTTTGGTCATATAGTTAGTCTAGCACAAATAAAATGCTAAGGCATTTTCTCTAAGCCCCCTGCAAGGGCAAACTAGGCGGTGAGCTTGCGAACGAAACCCCCGTATGGGGGTCGCATAGTTTGCAAATTATGCAACACCCCTTACGGGGGTTCAGTCGCAAGCTCCTTTGCATAATTTGCCACTCAATCGCCGTGGGGGCTTAAAATGCAAATGATAATGGGGCAAAAACCTCTCACTCTTTATACTTCTTAAACCAGCTTTTAAAGTGTTTGACATTATCCAAGATAAAGGGATTTAAAGTCTTACGGGGTTTGTCTATGTCTTTAATGTCTACTCTAACTTTGCCATTCTCTATGTGTGCAATGTCTGTGATCTTAAGACTAGCAGAGATGCCATTGTTGTTCATGTAAAGATTGCGCCCAATGTATTCTGTCAAATCGTTGTTAGAGCTTGTGGCTTGGGGTTGCTTAGGGGTGTGTAGCTGCTGTGCTTGCGATTCCACAATTTGGTAGCCTCCCTTTGTCATAGCTGTTAAGAAAGTTTCTTTGTTAGCCAACACAGCACTCTTTGCTTGAAACTCTTTGCCCTCTCTGTAGTATTTCACTAAGATTTCATAGCCATCCTTGGCAGGCTGTATGCCATCAACCACAAGAACGACACTAGGGTCTTGGGGTTTGTAAAAAGCCATATCTATGACTTCTTGCATGTCTTTGTCTAGTTTGGTTTGTTTTGCTTGCTCCATAGAGTGTTTGAGCTGTTTCACTGCCTTTTCACTTCTAATTTTCCATGCAATGGTTCTTATATCTCTTTTAGCTTGTTCTCTGTCCTTGCTGGTCTTGGTGATGGGCTCAAAGTAGAATTGGATATGGGTGATGCGGTTACCCATGCCTTTGGTCTTTATCTTTTTATAGCAAAGGTTCTCAAAGTGTGGGAGCTTTTGGAGCTCTTGGGCAGCTGGTTTGAGAATTTGCATTTCGAGTTCGCCTATTGTGTAACTACTAGAAATCCCCATTAACTCTCTAAACTTACCCCACTCCATTTTAGGGGGTACGCCTGTACTTTTCCATTGCTTGAGAAGTCTATAAAGGGTCTTAGCGTATTTACCGCTGATATTTTGAAACTCCAAGAGCTCAAAGTAGGTGAAGTTGCCATGGAGGTAGTTAAGCAAGTAGCCAAAGTAAGGTGTATTCACTTGGATTTCCATGCTCTTAACTTGGGTTTTTTTGGTGTCGTGGTAGTTGATCCGCAACTTTCTAAAGAGCATAATGTTCTCTTTAGCATAAGGATAGAGTGCCCAAAAGCTAGCAGCTTTAATGTTTTTCCAAAATTTTTCAACGATCTTAGAGAGGTTTTCAAGGCTGACTTTGGTCTTAATCCCTATCATCGCTCTAATGTCTTCTGCTTCAAATACTAGGGTCTCATCCTCTTTGTCTTTGAGTTTGTTGAAGATGGCAAAGAGCAAATTGGCTTCTAATGCCCCTAAATTGCCTAGAGAAACGGAATTAACATCGTTGTGAAAGGTTACGTACTTTTCAGCGATCTCTGTGGGGATTGTGGGGGTATTTTGTGTGATGACTTCGGCTGTTATGGGTTGGTCTTGTGCTGTGGGTTGGTCTTGTGGGGGGTTTCTGTAATGGTGGGTGGGGTTATTGGTTTGTGGGGTTGAAGGTTCAACAGCATTTAGCAGACTTGACATTTTAACATAAAAATGCTAGAGTACTTGTCATTTCTAGGCGGGCCTTCTCCGCCACTTCAGCACCGTGACTAACACCGTAATTGGGGCTTTTCAGTGTTTTTGAGTTAGAACAACCGCCATTGCTAGGTGAATCTTTTTCCACCATTTGCATAACTCACAAGCTCAGGTGCAAAACTCCCTAACAAATCCTCTAAAAATAACGCGATCTTATCAGGTTGTAAGGCGATATACAGCTCTTGGGGTTTTAAGGTTTGTTTGGCTGGGGTAGGGTAGGCTGTGTGTTTGTCCTCTAGGATTTTGGCATTGAGTCTAGGGTCGCCCTTGGGGGTGTATTTGTAAAGGTTTTCAAAGTGAAACGCCCGATTTCTTAGCGTGCGTAAGAGTTGCAAAAGCAAGTCCGCTTTTTCATGGCGTTTGAGATGGGCGTTTTTGCGGTGTGCCAAATTTGTTTTAGTGCCAAAACGGTTTCTGTTCTTGTGGAAGTACCTCTTAAAATCTAGGTGGTCTAAAAAATCTAAAGCAAACACCTTGTCGTAGATTTTAAAATGCTCCACCACTTTAAGCCAAAAACCCATGCTCTGTTTGGAGATCAAGCCATCTTGGTGTGCCAAATCGCCATTGATTTGGATGCTTTTGGGCAAATGTTGCCACCACGCCCCCACTTGTTCTAATAGCACCGAGTCTATTTGGTTGCGGATCACCACTTCTAAAATGCCGATTTTGTGGCTTATGCGCCCAATGAGCGCAAAGTTAGCCTCATGTTCTGCTAGGTTGGCATACCCATCTAGTCGTTTGGCTGAAAACAGATTTTCTTGGGTGTTTTATGTCATCTCCAAATTTAATTCTTTAGCCATATCAGCTCCTTGTGTTTTTAATGGTCTGTGATTATATCATACAATCTATTTCTTAACTACAACAAAATTAAAATAACCAACCACAAATAAAAATAATTATATAAATATATAATATGAAAATATTTCTATTTTGATATGTTCTAAACAAAATTTTTAAATAACTTAAGAAAACTTTAAAAAATTATGTAGTATATTCTAATCACAAAATATATCAATTTAGTCAATTGATAGAAGGGAAAATGTATGGAATTGAAAAGAAATCAAAAAAATAATTATCATAATAATCATTATAATAATAACGACAACAACCCGTCTATGATAAACGTTTATTAGACACTAGCCATGCTGCTGATTTTTTGGGGGTAAATATAAGCACTATGATTGGTTGGCGTAAGGAAAAAAAAGGTCCTGCTTTTCTTTTACTGGGTGGTAAGGGCAAAGGTAATAGAAAATACCTTTACCCCATGTACAAGCTCGAAGAATTTAAAAGAGACAATCCACAGCTCTGTATCAATAGATTTGATAAAGATAAATATTACACTTTGGATGATCTATCTACTAGAAATGCAAATTCTCGTCCTGGCAAATTCGGCAAAGTCAATCGTAGTACGATGTTGAAATCGCTAACTTCAGAACCACAGTGGGCTAATGTTAAAAAACTTGAAGGATCTAGACATTATTTTGAAAAAGAATCATTAAGAAGATGCCTCTTGGAAAAAGGCATTGATGATGATAAAATATCTCACTATCTCAGTGTAAAAGAAGCTGCATTAGAGCTAGATGTCAGTGTAGGGCAGTTACATGCTTGGCGTAGAGATGGAACTGGGCCTACATACATTAACTTCGGCACAGTCTATTTATATCCTTTAGAGTTGCTAAAGCAATATACCGTAGAGCATGAGCCAATAAAAGGTGGTTTTGGAGAACACGGATGTGCTAGAGAGCTAAAAGTCAGTATAGATACACTTAGACAATGGAGAAAAGAAGGCAAGGGACCGAGATGGTGTGAGATAGATGGAGAAATCTATTACACAGAAGACGAAGTCAAACGATTTAAAAATCGCCAAAAATAGGCAAATTATCCGTAATTTTATCTGGCTGAATCTGACTGGAAAGGTGGGAGTTCATAAGCTCGCTTTGTAATTTTTGTCATTCAGTCGCCGTAGGGGCTAAAACTTTTTCAAAAGCTTCTCGTATTTGGCAATAAATTTTCTCATAGCCTCGCAGGGCAAACTTTACCCGATAAAGGCGTTAGCCGTGCCCCGTGTGGGCTTATTGAGTAAGTTTGCTTATTGAGTAAGTTTGCAAATTAACCTAGTAATTTTTATTTCACAAACCGCCACACGGGCTATTACTAGGTAGTTTGCCACTCAAACGCCGTGGGGGCTTAAAAGATATTTACTAGGTGTAGTGGAGGTTCTCACTACACAAGGGTGAGCAGTGTAAAGTAGCTATGAGCTATTTAGGCAGTAGCCTCTTGGCTATATTTCTCTATCCACTTCTGCAACTCTTGCATACTCTCAAACACATACACAAAATAATCAGGAGCATCACATTTGGGCACAGATTTTTTAAAGTAGTCTATGTAGATTTTTTCTTGGTAAAGCTTGGCGTTTTCTAAATCTTTTGGGCTAGGCTCAATGAGTTTAAATAAGGCTCCCACTCTTTTAGTGTTAGGGCTTTTGATGTAAGTGATTAATTGTGCGGTGTTGAAAGTGTGGGTTGTGCCTTTTTTGCCTTTGCCTTTTGGTGTGATTGCACCTATGGTGTGTGGGGGTTTAGCATTATTGCCAAAGTTTTCTAAAAAGTCTTGTGGGTTTGAAAACACATGTGTAAAGTATTCTTGTCCATCTTTTTTAAATTTTTCAATGTAGGTTTTATGTTCTTGTGCTCTGTAAAAGTCTTTCTCCGTGCCACCAATAATCTCAAATAGGGCAATCACTTCTGTATTAGTCTTGGACAAAATGGTATCCACTAACTTGACTTCTGTAAAGTTGTGCTGTGGTGTCTTGTTCTCAAAAAATGGAGCGAGCATGCCATGGGCACTTTGGATTTGGGCTTTTTGTGTGGCATTGATGGTGGGGGGTTGTTGGGGTGTGTTTGCTTTAGGTGGCTGTTGTTTGGCTTGTTGTTCGACTTTAAGAGCGGCGAGCTTTAATGTGGTATCTGAGTCTAACCCCCTTTGAAAATCTTTTAAAAACTGATCTATGTTCTCAAACACATACACAAACCTTCCTTCTCGTTCTTTTGTAGCTTTGAAGTATTGCCATTTGTCATTACCCTATAGAGCAATGTGCCCTGCCATCTCAAAATCTCTTTTTTCATTGCCTAAAATCTCAAATTGCCCCGCTATCCATTCTCTAGTTTTGGCTGGGTAGATGTCTACGAGTCGCACTGCCTTGAATAAATGTTCTGGGTTATCTACCCGAAGCTTGCCTTGTGTGTTGATTAAACCCTTCAAGGTCTTAACATCCTCTTTACTAAAGTGGCGGTGGTAGGCTTTATTCTCTTTATGGTCTTGTATAAGGGCATCTAACACTGCGCTTTTAGAATCTCTAGCTTTTAGAGCATTTTTGCGTGCCTCTTGCTCAGCGATAGTCTTAGGATTAGGGGCGACTTCAAAGACAATGCCTGTAACTTTACCCCCTCGTCCTGTTCTAATTTTTCTGTAGTGAATGGCACTATAAATGCGTTGATCTAGCAACTGCATTTTTTCAGCGTGTTCTTTGATCTCGTCTTGGGTGTAGGCGAGTTCTTTGCAAGCGGGGGTAAGCACATTATTATTAACCTCAAACATTCTTTCTACAAATTCTCTTAATGCTTTTAGCGCAAAAAAATCAAAAACGCCTATAAACACTAAAGGTAAGCCAAGCTAATGCTTGGGCATCTATGCTCTTGGGGGCAAGCCCCCAAACCCCCAAGAGAGAGTTTTGAAGTGAGGATTGGAGTTTTGGTTTTGAAGTATCTATGACTACTGGGTAATCGTGTTTTTCGTATTTTTTGGGAGAGAGTTGAAAAAACAACCAAACAGAGCAATCATGTCTTTGAAAAGTAAGAAAACGCAAAGTGATAAAACAAAATATAGTGTTTAAAGCGCTTTTAAAAGGTCGTAGAGCGAAAAGTTAGTGGAGAGTATCGAATATGGTTTAGGGTTGAAAGCAGTTGTGGAAGATGTGTGGAGGGCTTTTAAAGCAAATATCAATGTCTTATTCGAACTACTTTGTACAAAAGCCTTTAATGAGAACGCGTTAGAGGAGGGGATTATTTGTGAATTACATCAACCACTTGCCAAGGATAGATGGATTTCCTATCAAAACTTTAAATTAAATCACGCTTTGGACTTTTCAGGGAAAACAATATTTTTAACATTTCAACTTTGGTCCAGTAATTTTTCACAGCGTTCTTAAATTTCACATTATGAGGGACTCAGAAACAATATCAATAGGGTTCGTTACGATACTAAATCGTGTATTTTTGTAACTGTTCTAACCTGACTTTGCAATACTCTAAAAATCTTTTACCAAACCATTAACCTTTTCAACTAAAGTTCCCTTGTCCTAAACGGGCTTGATGTGTTTGGCATTGAGATTAGACAAACAAATTTGAAGGAGAGATCATGGCTAAGAAAATGAAGGCGGCTGTAGCTAGAGAGTTTGGGAGTCCGCTCTCCGTGGAAGAAGTGGATGTTCCTAAAGTGCATGAAGGGGAGGTGCTGGTTAAAATTGAAGCATGTGGGGTGTGCCACACGGATTTGCATGCTGTAGAGGGCGATTGGCCTGTTAAACCTAAGCTCCCCTTGATTCCCGGACATGAGGGTGTAGGATATGTAGTAGAAGTAGGCAAGGGTGTTAAGCATATCAAGGAAGGTGATGCCGTAGGGATTCCTTGGCTTTATAGTGCATGTGGGCACTGCGATCACTGCATGGCTGGTTGGGAAACACTCTGTGAGCATCAAGAAAATGGAGGTTATTCTGTCAATGGTGGGTATGCCGAATATGCGCTAGCCGATGCCAATTATGTCGGCGTGCTTAAAAAAGATACAAACTTCTTAAACATTGCACCTATTCTCTGTGCGGGCGTTACGGTGTATAAGGGGCTTAAAATGACAGAAGCCAAGCCCGGACAATGGGTTACCATCTCTGGCATTGGTGGGCTAGGGCATTTAGCCGTGCAGTATGCGAAGGCGATGGGTTTGAATGTAGCCGCGGTGGATGTATCGGAGGATAAATTAAAGTTAGCTAAACATTATGGTGCGAGTGTGGTGGCTAACGCAAAAGAGTTGGGCGAACAAGGCACGATTGATAAAATTGTGAAAGAAACCGATGGGGGGACACACGGGGTTTTGGTCACTGCTGTGCACCCGGTTGCATTTAAACAAGCGTTGGGGTTTGTGCGCCGAGGCGGAACTGTGGCGATGAATGGCTTGCCCCCAGGGGAATTTCCGGTCAATATCTTCAACCTGATCTTAAACGGGGTCACCTTGCGCGGGTCGATTGTGGGCACGCGCCTAGATTTGCAAGAGGCGATCAATTTTGCTGAGGATCAAAAGGTTAAAGCCCATGTTGCGCCCGGCTAAGTTGGAGGACATCAACGCTATCTTTGAACAGATGAAAAAGGGAGCGATTGATGGGCGCATGGTGCTTGATTTTAGTCATTGAAAGGGGGACGCATGAGCATTTATAAAGACAGCCGACAGATTTTTAAGCCCCGTTATGAAAATTATATTGGGGGGGAGTGGGTCAAACCCATTGAAGGGCACTACCATGCCAATAAAAGTCCTATCAATGGCGAGGTTCTCTGTGAAGTGCCTTTATCCAGCTCTGCTGATGTTGATAAGGCATTGGCGAGCGCACACAAGGCTAAAGACACTTGGGCAGCCACTTCTGTTGAGGCACGCTCCAACATTCTGCTAAAGATTGCCGATCGCATAGAAGCTAATTTAGAGAAAATTGCCTATGCTGAGACTTGGGACAATGGCAAGCCCATTCGAGAAACACTCAATGCGGACATTCCTTTAGCTGTCGATCACTTCCGCTATTTTGCCGGCTGTATCCGCGCACAAGAGGGGAGCATTGGCGATATTAGTGAGGATTTGGTTGCCTACCATTTCCACGAGCCCCTGGGCGTGGTCGGGCAGATCATCCCTTGGAACTTCCCCATTCTCATGGCAGCTTGGAAACTAGCACCGGCTTTAGCTGCGGGCAATGCTGTGGTGATCAAGCCCGCATCGCCAACGCCGGCTAGCATCTTGGTTCTCTTTGAAATCATCGGCGATCTCTTACCCCCAGGAGTGGTCAATATTGTCAATGGCAGTGGTGCTAAGATTGGCAAGCACCTAGCCACAAGCCCCTTGATTTCCAAGGTGGCTTTCACCGGTTCAACGGCTGTAGGACGGCAGATCATGCAATTTGCTACGGAAAATATCATCCCTTGCACTTTAGAGTTGGGGGGCAAAAGTCCTAATATTTTCTTCCCCGATATTTGCGATCACGAGGATACCTTTTTGGATAAAGCCATAGAGGGATTAGTCCTCTTTGCCTTCAATCAAGGCGAAGTGTGCACTTGTCCTTCAAGGGCATTGGTGCATGAAAAAATTTATGACTCGTTCATGCAAAAGGTCTTAGAGCGTGTGAAAGCCATCAAGGTGGGTAATCCGCTGGATGTAGAAACAATGATGGGCGCACAGGTGGATGAAAACCAAGTTAATACCATCTTGAATTACATGCAGGTGGCTAAAGAAGAGGGTGCAGAGTGCCTTATTGGTGGGGGTAAAAACCACATCAAGGGCTTGGAGAATGGGTGTTATATCCAACCCACAATCTACAAAGGACATAATAAGATGCGTATCTTCCAAGAAGAAATCTTTGGTCCCGTGCTCGCTCTCACCACTTTTAAAGACGAAAAAGAGGCCTTAGAGATCGCCAATGACACCATGTTCGGCTTAGGAGCGGGTGTGTGGACGCGCGACATTAACCGCGCCTATCATTTTGGACGCGCCATTAAAGCCGGGCGGGTGTGGACTAATTGTTACCACGCCTACCCTGCACATGCTGCCTTTGGGGGTTATAAACAAAGTGGCATTGGGCGCGAAACCCATAAGATCATTTTAGATCACTATCAGCAGACCAAAAATATTTTGGTGAGTTACAGCACCCATAAACTAGGGTTTTTTTAGTGGGGGATTGAGTGGAGGTAGCAAAGGTTGTTTTAACACCTGAGGCGGCTAAACTCATCCAAGAGCTCAAGGCTTTGCATCCGGATTTCATCTTTTATCAGTCTTGCGGTTGCTGTGATGGGAGCATTGTCTATGTTTATGATCGATCTGATTTTAAATTAGGCGATAATGACATCTGTTTGGGGTGCGTAGGGGGAGTGGAGTTTTATATGCACAAAAAGCAGTATGAATACCAAAAACACACACAGCTTATTTTAAGTGTTAAGCCCATCGATGGCAGTGAATTTTCTTTGGAATATGGCATGGGCAAAAGCTTTGAACTCCAAAGTCGTTTGTTTAGCCCTGAGGAGCTAGAGGAATTACAAAGACAGGTGTAAACCTGAGGTCAAAAACAATTGATGCGATTCATAGGATTTTTTCCCCGCAAAAAAACTAATCAAAAACGAAGCTTGTAGAGCATCTCACTTATAGAGCTAGATGGTTGCCATTGAGGGGATACCCATAGATTCCTTAGTGGTTTGTTACTCAAGTGCTGTGGGGGTATAAAAACCTTTTATACTCCCAAAGGGAGCAAAGACCCCCAATGAGTCACTAGCTAGCTGCGCCGCTTAGGTTAAGCTCTTATTTACCCGTTTTTCGGCTAATTTTTGGGGCTATCTCTCCCCGAGATAAAACCACGATAAAGCAATTTGGGCGGGGGTGGCGTTTTTGGCTTTGGCCATGTCTTGCACCAACTCCACTAGGGTGTAGTTTTGGGCTAGGTTTTCTGGGCTAAACTTGGGTACGATATTTCTAAAGTCCTCTTTAAAAAAGTGGTGTTTTTGGCAAATTTGCCCCCTAAAAAGCCCTTGCCTAGAGGTGAAAAGGCAACATAGGTAATGTTATGTGCCTCACAAAGCCTCGCTCATCCCCCACGCTTTGATTTTGCCCTCTTTAATGAGCTCTTGCATTGTGTGGGCAACTTCTTCTATGGGTGTGTTGGTATCCATGCGGTGCTGATAATACAAATCCAAACATTCTATGCCTAGGCGTTTTAAACTCCCCTCTAGGGCTTGGCGTATGTTGGTAGGGCTGGAGTCGGTTTTTAAAGCCCACCCCCTTCTTCATCCTTATAAATCCTGAATTTGCTTGCAATGACAACCTTGTCCCTAAAGAGTTTAATGGCTTCGCCTAAGAGCTCCTCGTTGTAAGCCCCATAACCTTAAGCTGTGTCAAAAAAGTTAATGCCAAACTCAAAGGCTTTATGTATGAGTTTAGTCATTTCTTTTTTGTCATGCACTTCACCATAGCCAAAACTCATGCCCATACAGCCCAAAGCCAAAAGGCTGACTTGAAAGTGTCCTAATTGCTTATGTGTCATGTTTTCTCCTTGTTTTAAAGTATTTCACACGATAAAGCCTACCACTTAGTGTTTAAAGGTATAAGCATAGGCAACGGTCTAGATGATTTTTAGTGTGGAGTAGAAAACGGGTGTTAGTGTTTTACTGCTGCGTGGGGATATGGGGGTTGTGCTAGTTTAGTGTGGATGGCTTTTTTATGTCGTTGTCTAACTCTAAACGCCAAACGAGAGGTAAAAGACACCGACTAAAACACTAATCTTGTGCTTTTTGTTTTTGCTCGGCTAGTCCTAAGAAAGTAGGGGCTAAATTTTAGATTGGACAAAGTTTTAATATTCTTGCAATCACCTATGGCGCGAGGCTAGATACACTTTGTGTATGGTTGTTTCTTTGATACTTTGATACCAAGTTAAGTATTTTTAGTGGGTCTGTGTGGTGATGGAGATAGTCTTTGAAAAATAAGCAAAATCCTACTAAGATGTGGCTGTTTTCACTCTTTTTATAAAGGGTTTTTTACTAGGATGATAGCTAGCAAGCAGTTTTTAAACTTTAAGTGTTCCCTTTTTGGAGTTGGTGCCTTGGCTTTTCTCTCTTTGGTGCCTCTTAGTGGGGAAAAAAATGGGTTCTTTGTAGAGGGTGGTCTTGAGTATTCCCATTTTTCAGGTCTTGACACGCATGTGGTTAAACCGGTTGCATTGCAAGAGCTGATACAGGTGAAGCAACAGGAGATCGAGCAAGAATATGTAAAAACTCTTGTAGCATCGGGGGATACCCAACCGCAGGCAGAAACCTATAGGAACGAACATATAGCAAGCTTTTACGCATACGCTAAAAGTGCTGCAGAGCGTGAACTTCTTGGAATACCAGCCTCTAGCAAAGCCCCTTACGATGGGAATCTCTTTGGGGTAGATCTCCAAGTTGGTTATAAACAATTCTTTGGCAAAAAGAAACATTGGGGTCTACGCTACTATGGGCTCATTAGCCTACAAGGTGGAGGTTTCTCGCAAAAAACGGGGAATAAATACTCCACACAAGGACCCGCGGGGAATTTCTTCTATGGTGTGGGTATAGATGCGCTTTGGAATTTCTACCACAATAAGAGAAGTGAATTTGGGGTCTTTGTGGGCGTGGCAGTTGGAGGGAGCAGTTGGACTTTTGGGGCAGGTAAGGCTAATGATGTGTGTCAAACACGAGCGACTAGCGGTGATTGTGTGAGCATGAATGACTATTATGGTAACTTGACGAGTGCCAATGACGGCAATGTGTCCAGAGCCTCGTTCTCGCCCACCTTTGTGCAATTCCTCGTCAATGTTGGATTTAGAACCAATTTCACCAGACATCAGGGCTTTGAAGTGGGTGTGCGCATCCCCACCATTGACGACCCGTATTTTAAGATCGCATACACAGAGATGGGACCATGGGGCAATGAGGGAACTTGGAAAAACCTCACCTTTAGGCGCGATGTGGCCATCTATGCCAACTATGTCTATAATTTTTAAGCATGGCTGGTGGTGGATAGCGACAATCTTGATTTGAATCGGTAAGCCAAGCTAATACTTGGCGTCTATGCTCTTGGGGGCGAGCCCCCAAACCCCTAAGAGAGGGTTTTGGAGTGAGGATTAGATTTTTGGTTTTGAAATGTCTATGGTTGTGGGATAATCATGTCTTTGAAGAGAGAGTAAAAAACAACTAAATAGAGCAGTCATGTCTTTGTGAAGGTAAGGTAAAGCAAAGTGTAAATCAAACATAGCGTTTAAAGAGCTTTTAACGACAAACTTCGGCGCAAGTTAAGGCTTTTTTATAAAAAAATACAAGAAAGTTCTTTTTTATGCATGGATTTTAGGGCGATGGACCTAAACGCCTTGAACTCTAAGGATTTTCTCTACCTTGATCCACCCTATCTCTTGGGCTGTGCGAGTTACAACGAAAATGGAGGCTGGTCTGTAGGCGATGAGTTAGACTT
This sequence comes from Helicobacter sp. NHP19-012, assembly GCF_019703325.1. NCBI lineage: Bacteria > Pseudomonadati > Campylobacterota > Epsilonproteobacteria > Campylobacterales > Helicobacteraceae > Helicobacter > Helicobacter gastrofelis. The sequence continues at coordinate 23,955 of NZ_AP024820.1, forward strand.
ATTGCGCTTTTTAGAGAGAACTAGCTACAAGGGCATTAGATTTGCGCTCTCTAATGTGCTCGAGCATAAGGGGGCAGGACATGATTTACTCTTGGAGTGGTGCAAGGCGCAAAAGTGGCACATCCACCCTCTAAAACATAGCTACGCCAATTCTAGCTACCAAGCCAAGCACAAAACCCCGAGTCAAGAAGTGTTGGTTACGAATTATGTGCTTTAGTTGGCTTAATGGCTAGATCAAACTTTGTTTTATTCTAACTATCTATTATCCACCTTTGTGAGATGTAAGATTGTGGTATAAGCGGTTCAAGCAGGTGTTTGACGGTGAGGGAACAAGAGTCCTTAGATTGAGTGACATGGGCTGTCCCCTATATGAAGGGTGCAGCATAGGATTAAGGGGGTTCTTGGGCTTCACACAAGATTTTGGAGTAGCTTGTGTGGCGGTTTTCCCCCTTGGGTTGGTGGGTTGTCTCGTGGTGTGGAGTTTAGCACACTAGCACTTTGGCTCTTAGGATATTGGATGATAGTGTGTGTTTGCTATATGTCCTTCTTAGTCTTTCTGCCCCTTTGTTTTTAGTTTCTTGGGGCTTAGAAGTGTCTAATTCTAACTCTTGTTCTGTTTGTGTGCTTGCCCCTTTGTTTGCTTCTCTCTTGGATAGTTGTTGCGACTTAGGGATCTGTGCTGTTTCTTATTTTCTTTGTTCTCTTTTTTACTTAAGTGGCTGTAACTACTTCTTGTGCGAGCTTTCTAGGGCCTACCCATAGGTTTTTTGCCCTCAAACTCCACTGTCAGTATTTTTATTCCCTTTTGATCTTTCAAGCATCACCCTAACATGTGCGAACTCATCTTTTCATGGCTCTATTTATCCTAACATGACCTCTAGCGGTGTATAATTTGGAATTTTGGATTTTAATTTCTAAGTACAAGGAGTTGAAGTTGTTGTTGCGTATCAAGAATAGCATTAGCTTGGTGTTAATTTTAGTATTGACTGCTTTTATGCCCTTAAAAGCATATGGATCATACCACAAGTGGAACAAGTCAGCTCACTTGTGCAAGCAGGATTAGAGGCTAGAAGCCAAGGGCAGTTTAAAAAAGCTTTTGAAAATTTTCATGCTGCCTACGAATCGGGAGATAGCTTGGGGGAAGTGTTCTTAGGAATGGCTTATATGAGGGGGCAGGGGGTTAGGCAAGATGGAAAAATAGCTAAACAATACTTTGAGTCTGTATTGAGAAAATACAAAGGAAATCAAAGAGAGTACTCTCTACCTGTTTCTGTAGCTTTCTTTGGTTTAGCACAGATATATGAAAAAGGGCTTGGTGTAACACAAAGCATGGGCAAAGCACTAAAATTCTATAAAAAAATTATTTCCTACAATGGAGGTAGAGGATATGGACTAATCATCTTTGGCGGTCTCACTGCTTTCACCATAATTACAATTCCTCTAATCTATTTTAGATACGCTCAAGTAAAAAATTTAAGAGTAGCTGAATTTACCAATGCCCCCATGCTCAAAACCTTGTTGCCCAAACACTCTATAACATGGGCATGATCTACAAGAAACGGGGATTAGGTAAGGCTAAAACTTTTCTGCGAAAAGCTGTAGATTTTGGCAACGAAAATGCCATGAAAGCTCTGCGAGCCATGGAGCGTTAGAACGCCATGTTAAAACTCATAAGCGTTTTGATCTTATTGGCAGAAATCCCACTCGTCTTTAGCGGGTGGACACTTCACCACTGATTGACCGCAGAATACATGGCGCACATACTTTTTTGGGTTTGGGTTTACTTAACCCATAGAGCGCACTATAACAACGGAACTTGCGCAGTCTACGCTATAGGTTTATAGTGCATAGCGCGCCCCGTATCTCCAAAAGTTCGCAAGCTTACACATAGCGCACCGCTCAAATACGCCGTGGAGGCTGTAAGTGCTTAGATAAATAGCCTATAACATCTCTAACCTTCAATAAATAAGTTTCATCATACCATTCATAAAATCCATTCTCAATTTTTTCCCATAGGCTAGAGTCAAGATTATCAGACACAAGTGGTTTATATTGTTCAACTAATCCGCCCTTATTATATTGACGAATACCCCTTACTTGATTGTCTAAGATACTAAAACTCTCTTGGTTGAGTCTAGTTACCTTAGTAGGTTTCATACAATGAAGCAAAACAGATTCTAAGTTGCTTTTAACAGATTGCACAAACACAATGGGATTATAATCTACACATAAAGCCTCATGCCACATTTGCACCCACTCAGCTTGTTTAATGTAGCCATGTGAAAAGTAGTTAGGGGACACAACTAAAATACAATGGTAATGAGGATTACACTTTTGAGCAAAAATCTTGTTACCTAGAAACCTAGTGATGCGGACAAAGCCTAAAATATTGTCTTTCCATTGCGGAGTTTGAGTTAGTCTATCCCATGATTGAGATAAATGCTCAATGGAAGCTCTCAATTTGTCCATACTCGCATTCTTCATCGTCAGAGTAAGAAAAATATACACCACTTTATGGTCGTGTTGTATTTGATTTAGAATACTGATGGTTTCCATCATCAAACGAGTCACTTTGCGCCACAAACATACGGGACACCAGCGCTCACCACAGAAACCAGTGCGCATAAATTCTTGTTGAGTCTCAGTAGTATCTCTATTGCGAAAGAGCTGAAAAGCTCGATCATCATCATCACAAGCACCACAATGCACTTCTTTAGGCATGAAAATCTCCTTGAATCTAAATCTATCTAAATCCATATTAAAAATTATTTTTTTGGTTTGCATGCCTAAACATTTAAATAATAGAAGATGGCTATCGCTTGATCGGGCTTACTTGTCTAGCCCAAAGATTTGGGGGCTAATCCACACAAAACTAGCCTAAATGCTGTCATCGCTAGGCAATGCGGTGCTGTCTTTGTCAAACCACTAAGAATAGAGCATTTTGCCCGCAAAACCACGCCTAAACTATGCTATGTTCGGTTATTAAGTAATAACTAAATATAAATTTTTCTTATTTAATGTTTCTATTTTGGACTTGTTGGGCTGTTTCTCAATGAAAAAATAAATTATTGCCAAAAAGTTGCCAAAAATCTAAAAGCACACATGTGGATTTTTGCGCTATCTTAAAAAAATAAAAACTACTTAACAAAAAATAAAATTTTGAGTGTTTTTAGTCGTTTTGTGCCATTTTGTAAGGCACAAAATCAAGTGTAAAAGGGCTTTGCAAAAGTGTAAGACCCGTCCTATTGAAAAGAGGGAAAGTAGGCAAGTCGGTTTCACCCCTGATATTCAAAAAGACTTCCACGCTTTGCTGGGGGTCTGTGTCTAGCACCACGACATCTTTTTGTTCTTTTAAAACTGCAACGCTAAGTTGATGCACAATGTGCTTTTACCGCTTTCTCCTTTTTCATTGGCAACCGTAATGATCATAGACCCCTTCTTTTGTGAAAATACCATAAAACACGAGTCTTTAAAATACTGCAAAATACATTAGAACAAACTGCAACACCGCAAAAATAAGAAAATACAAGATAGTAGTATAAAATACAAGACTTTACAATAATGTAAAGCAATGCAAAATACAAAACAACAATGTAATTCTTTGGGGAGTGTATTGCGACCACTCACTAGAGATTCTATGAAAACACCAAGCTACGATTAAGGGAATTAATTTATCGTTTATCGTGCATATGGCTAAAAATCAACAAGAAACCCAAGAAGCCCTAAAACAACTAGAAGTCTAAAAGCAACCCATATAACAGAAAGTTCAAGTTAAGGTATAACACAAGCTCTTGAAAAAGGCGCACCCAGATGCAAGTCCAAACACAGCAAAAGCAAGCCCGCCCGCAAGCCAAAACCGCTATGTTGTTTTTAGTTGTTAAAGTCATCTCAATAATTGTAGGTGTTTCTCGTAAGTGAGTGTCTTGCTTTAGCTCCCTGCAAGGGCAAACTAGGCGGTGAGCTTGCGAACGAAACTCCTTTATGTGGTCGCATGACTTGTAAACCAAGCAACACCATTTGGGGTGTGCTCACAAGTTCGCTTTGCATAATTTGCCACTCAAACGCCGTGGGGGCTAAAATTCTATTTATATTGATTTAATATTGATTTATGGGTTTGGGCTGTTTGTGGAGAAAACCTTAAATATGTTTAAGCTTATAAAAGGCTCTAAAAGCGATGAGGGCATGCTAGAGTGCGGGTTTTGGTTTATGTCGTAGTTATGGGGAATTATGTTGTAGCTAAAATAATGATTTGATGAAAGTATATATTTTGTTTATAAAGTCTTGGGGACTTGCAAAGACATGCGTAAAGTATTCTTGCCCGTTCTGGTTAAACTTCTCAATGTAAAGCTTATGCTCCCCTGCTATGTAAAAATCTTTGTCGGTGCCTTCGATAATCTCAAACAAGCCTAGCACCATTGTGCTTGTTTGAGAAAATCTCGTATCCACTAATTTGACCTTTCTAAAGTTGTGTTGTGGCTGTTCATCTTCAAAAAATTCTCCCAAACACCCGTGGTAACTTTGGACTTCTCTTTTTGTGCTTCTGTATGAAACTGGGAAATTTTAATCATTTTCTCAAACTGCTCTAAACTTTGAAAAATTTGGGTAAAGCATTTTTCTAGTAACTCTGCAGTGGGAGGGTGTTTGGAGTATTTTTTAAAGTCTTCAAAAAGTTAGGGCATTTTTTAGCCCATTCCAGCTCGGCTTGCACCACCTTTTGTTCTTGTGCTGTGATCTTAAACAATACTTTGATATGCCCTGTGGGGTAGTGTAGAATATCTTTTAAGAGCACTTTTATGAAAATGTGATCTGGGGTGTGTAAGTCTACAATCTGCCCATGATAGGTCCTTAGGGTTTCTAGCTCGGTCCGTATTACCTCTTGTGTCCTTGCTTTGGGCGATTCTTGTTGTAGTGTGGAAGAAGGTATTTCTTGCGGTGTTTGTGGTGTTGGGATTTGCGCTTCTAAGACAACTAACTTTTGCGTGGTGTCTGAGTCGCCCCCTCTTTTGAAATCTTTGATGAATTGGTCAATGTCCTCAAACACTGCCACAAAATGCCCCTCCCACTTCTTGGGCTTTTCAAAGTATTGCCATTTGTGGTTGTCATTTAGTGCCACATGCCCTGCCATGTCTAAATCTCGCTTATCATTACCCAAGACTTCAAAATGCACGGCGATCCATTTTCTCGTTTTGGCGGGGTAAATGTCTACAAGGCGCACCGCTTTAAAGATGTGTTCGGGATTGTCTATGGCGAGCTTACCCGTAGAGTTGATTAAGCCTTTTAGGGTCTTAACATCTTCTTTGCTAAAATGTTTATGGTAGGCCTTATTTTCTTTGTAGTCTTGCATGAGCGCATCTAAAACGGAGCTTTTTGTTTGTCTAGCCTTTAGGGCGTTTTGGCGTGCCTCTTGCTCGGCAATGGTTTTGGGGTTAGGTATCACTTTAAAGACAATGCCTGTAACTTTGCCCCCTCGCCCCGTTTTAATTTTTCTATAGGTGATGCTACTATAAATACGTTGATCTAGCAACCGCATTTTTTCAGCGCGTTCTTTGATCTCATCTTGGGTATAGGCGAGTTCTTTGCAAGCGGGAACGAGGACCCTATTATCTACATGGCATACTTCATAATCTTTAGGGATGCCCATGTAGTTGCAAAAGCCTTGAAAGTCGTTTTTATAGGCGTTGATGGTAATAAACCCATTAACAACCTTATCCTTAAACCGCTCAATCAGGCGAAAAAGACTTTTAGCGTATTTGCCCTTGATAGTTAAAAATTTTTGTAATTGAAAGTTTGTGAAATTACCCTTTAACGCGTTTAATAAGTAGGTGAAGTGGGGGTGATTGACTTGTATCTCTATGTCTTTGACTTTAGTTTTGGCATCATCATAGTAGTTGATAGCAAAGGTTCTAAAGAGCAAGTGATTTTCATCACGCCTTGGGAGCAGTATCCAAAAGTTCGCTACCTTTATTTTGTTCCATACTTCTTTAACTATCTTTGAAACTCTGCTATGTTGGATATTGGGGATACCGATGAGCGTTTTGATTCCTTGTAAGTCAAAATGTACGATTGTATCACCTTGTTGTTTGACAATGTTAAAAATAGAAAATAATAAATTGCTCTCTAGTGCGCCTAAGTTGCCCATCTCCACTTTATACATGTCGTTGTGGTAAGCGACCTGCCCAGGGTTGTGCATATTAATGTCTTTATATAAGACGGGAACTTTGGCGGGTTCTTGTGGTTGCTCTTGGAGGGTTTCTTGCGGTTGCGGTTGTGGTGCTTCCTCCTTAGTGAGTTGTTGTGGCTGTGTTTGCGCAGTAACAAGTGATAACATTGTGTAGGGCAATACCTCAGTGGGGTCATTAAACCACGAGGTTAAGATGATCGAAATGTTGTTAACGACCTCTTTTAAGTCCTCTTTGATGTTCTGCTTTAGCTGCTGGTTGTTTGTCTTGTCTAAAAGTTCTTGCAATTTATTGAGCGTGTTTGCCATTGCTGTTAGGCACTCTTTAGCCCATGGCGATGTGTTGATACCCCCTGTTTCATCCCCATCCCACTTATTGGCAATCACAATGGTAGCGATCTCTTGCACTACTTTAGATTTTTGCGTGGTAATTTGGTTGAGCTTTACAGAGTCTTTAGTGTGCTTGATCTCTAAGTAAATAATTGCATCTAGCTTGTCTCGTAGGGTTCTCAGTTGCTTACAAAGGGGGTGCTCTTTATCCAATTTTTACGCTTTTCGTATTTGACAGATTATAACATATTAAAACTTTAAAATTATCTAGTATTAAATTTGCAATAAAAGCATCATCTTTGGGTAGAATATGTCTATAAACTCATCTATAACGGTATTGAATTTTATAAAAACCTTTTAGATAAGATAGCGTTAACTTTGTACAAAAATCGTCAAAATCGAGCAGTTTTTGTGGCAAAAATGGCTAAAAATGTGGAGATTGCGGACAAAAAGTTATTAAAAAGCCTAAAAAATTTTTTATCCTAACAAAATGTTATTAAGTAACCCGACAAAATGTTATTAACTTCCCGACAAAATGTTTCACTTAGACCTCGCGAACCTCGGTACAAACGAGCCCCCAAGCTAGGTACAATTATCTTACAATCTCTTTATAAATTCTCTTTCGTGTCTTCACACAAAAATAAAAAATTTACATTGAGATTAAGGTAAGCCAAGCTGACGCTTGGCATCTATATTACTCTTGGGGGTAAACCCCCAAACCCCCAAGAGAGGGTTTTAGAAATGAGAATTTGATTTTGGTCTTGAAGTATCTACGATTGTGGAGCAATCATGTCCTTGGGGAGAGAGTGAAAAAGCAACCAAACAGAGCAATCATGCCTCTTGAAAAGTAAGACAAAGCAAGACGATAAAACAAAGATAGCGTTTAAATCGCTTTTAAAGGCTCATAGAGCGAAAGGTTAGGAGTTGGGAGTTAAACTTATAATGTGGATTTAGAAGCGATTGTGAGGGCTTTTAAGAGCAATAAAAACCTAGCTCAAAATTTAGTCATCAAAAACTGTGGTAGCATAAAAGCTAAAAAGTATGTTACAATATATCCTTAACCCATTTTGGTGAGAACTCGTGTTGGATTTGACAACACAGAGTTGCCCTACCTTTGAGTAGGGAATATCAAATCACTTCATTTCTAATCTTCCCTTTGATAGTTTCTGAAGTTTGTCTATCCGCTCTCGACACCTTATTGCGCCTGCGTCTAGCGTCAAATGTGCGGATTTGGTGGAGCAGAGCGATTTGTTCTATGCCTCTACCATTCTTAAACAAGTGATGGTAAGGCATTTTTTTCTTGTATGTTTTACTAGAAAGGGACACGCCCAAGGAGAGTTTATTGGCTAGAACTCGCGACACCAAAATAAGGCGTGTAAAACTTACAGATTTACCATAGACTTCACATCCTACATTGTAACCACCACAAACCCAATAGGTATACCCCGGGATAACTCTATAGGGTGCTAACTTATTCGTGTTTTTCCTTTGTTTGTTCCACGCATCAAAAAGTTTATCCATCTGTTTCTCTCAAAACCTAAGATATATCGAATATGCCAAAAAGACAAAAGTTTTAAGAAAGCAGGTTATAAGTACGCGTCCATATACAGGCAATCCCTAGCTTATTGCCATCCACTCACACCTCACCCCCTTACCAAATTCTTCAACACATAGCGTTTGACAAAGAAGTTCACACTATCAGCTTCCTTGTCAGCTAGAGCTTTGAGGGTGTTGTATTCATCTTGGGATAGATAAAAAGTGATGGTGTGGTTTTGTTTTAAGTGTGCAGGTAAGGGTTTTCTGCCCGGTTTAGCTTTGTCTTTAGCACTGAAAGTGTTTGCTTGTGGGTTGTTGGTGTTTTTCAAAGCATCTTGGATAGATTTAGGGATGTTTTTGTTTTCACGCATCGCTTGCTCCTTGTGTTAAAGTGTCTAAAAGGCGTTGGTATTCTGTAATGAAGGTCTTGTAGTGGATTCTAGAGAGTGGGGTTTGCATAGACAACTCTTTAAAGCTCAATCCCTTGCGCATAGAGTTCTCTATAATCCTAGAGTGTTTGAAAAAGAAAAAGTTTAAGTCTGTGAAGTTGGATTGTAAGGTAGATCTTGCTTGATCTTGCTCTTCTAGGCTTTGGTAATCAGTGATGAGCACCATTAAGGGCACTTTTAAAGCCTGCAACTCTTGGATGGTTTCAATGGTTTTTAATAGAGAGTTGTAAAGGGGAGTGCAGGGGATGAGGATGGCTTTACTAGCTTTAGCAATTTCTAAAACTCCACTTTGGATAAAGCCTCCAAAGTCATAGACACAATTGTCGATTAAAGAGGGGCGGGTGCTGATCTTAGCCTTGTTGGGGTAAATGCTCTCAATGATAGAAGAGTCGTTGCTTTGCAAGAACAAATCTAAATCTTTAGCAATGGAGAAGCTAAAGGCGGTCTTACCCACACCGCCTTTTTTATTAATAGTGGAGAAAATCATGGAGACCCTTGTCTTTTGGTTTTTGTTGATTGTTGATACTATTGGTTGATTGGTACAGATACTGCTAACATTACTGGCATCACTACTAGACTAGTACAATACTCTAGATTAATAGGTCAGTGTAAGATTTAATCCATTAAAAAATGTTTAAAATTTTGATTAATCAAATGAGTAATGTTTGTAATTGGGTTAAATGTGGATAAGTAATAGTTCGGTACTCTTTGGTAAGCAACTAACTCCCGCATCCCCTTATTTTTTCATTTTTATTCATTTGAGTTCAAGTTCCTTTTGACTGATTAGCCAAACTATCCTTTTTTCTAGACATTTTGTCCTAAGCTATAGGGTCTGAAATCCCTCCACTGATCGGTTGTTTTGTCTATAAAGCGTGCATTAACAGGACTTAGCTCAGCTCTGATCTCCCCAGGGTAGATGGCTTTTTCTAAATTCTCTTTGTTGCTCTTAAAGATGATGCGGTAGCGGAAGTGTTCTAACATAGGCTTGAGTTCATGATTGCCCATAACATTTTTAAGACTACTAGCAAAGACAATGAAGTGCTGTTCATTATCCATGGCTTTCTCTAAAAATGTCTGCCACATACCTAGAGAACCGCCCTTGCTACGATGTAAATCTGTTGCCTCATCTAAAGAATCGATGAGAATAAAGCTACCCGGTGCTAGATTCTCCGCAAAGAGCTGGGCATTGGTGTGGGTTACTACAATCCCAAAGGGTTGTAGCACAGAGGCATGGCTAGCGATCTGTTTACTAGCGTTGTAGTAGTAAAGTTGTTTGCCAGTTACTTGTAAATTTTTACCAATAATCTGAAGCCAAGCAATTTGGGTGGCTAGATCATTGCTCACCATGAGCAAATGGGATTGTGGGGCATCCTCAAAGTGCAAAATAAAGTCTTTCCCCTTATAACCCGCACCCACGCCTAGCTGCAAGGCCGCGCCCTGCACTTGCAAGCTTGTAGGCATCGCAACTGGGAGTTCGCCATTGTAAAGCTCGTGTTCTACAGGCTTTGTGCCTCTCTCTTGGGCGGCTTTGATGGTTTCTTGAATAAAGGTAGGGAGTTTCTCATTGGCTGCATAGGGGATGGTCGTATAAGTCATCATAGCGGGCGTTTTCTTCTCGCCAACATTGCTATAAATACCTTTACGTTCCTTGAGTGTGAGATCGCCAGCGGCTTCATTGCCTAAAACAGTCATGCTATCCTCTGCATCCATTGCCAGAGCCATGCGGTTATCAATTTGGGTTTTCATTGCTTGTGGAATTGTAGTTCCGCGCATAGTTTGGGTAGAAAAGATGAGATGAATCCCATAACTACGCCCTTTTTTAAGTAACGCTTGTAAGAGCTTTGTTAGATGTTCATTTTCCTTACTTACGACTTCTGCAAAAAGTACCTGAAATTCATCAATCACCACCACTATTCTAGGCATGGATTGCTTGGCATCGTGGCGGTAGCCCTTAAAATCTTTGACTCCACACTCCTTGAATTTCTCCGATCGCGCAATCATCTCATTATTGAGCGATTCTAGAAACTCGATCCCAAAGGATACAGAAGCCTGCACACTCACCAATTCAGCATGTTCTAAAGGCGGATTGGCATAGGCGTTAAATTCTACGCCTTCTTTATAGTCTAACAAGAACAAGCGCAATTCATCTGGGGAATAGTAAAAGGCTAGATTTTGGATCAACACATTTAAAAAGTTGGACTTTCCGCTCCCCGTTTTCCCACACACCAAAGTGTGGTGTCCCGTGTGATCGCCCCCAATCTCAAATAAAACCTCTCTATGATCCTTATCCCAGCCAATGGGTACGCTCACAATAAAGGTGCTCTGCTTGCTCCAAAACTCCTTAGGTCTTTGCAAGACATCAAGTTCGCGCTTAACCTGCTTGCGTTCGCTATAATATTGTTCCACTTCGTGCGCAAAAGCGTTTAAATGCTCTTGAGACACGCTGAAATCATGCACTACATTTAAATCCACATGCTCTAAGTCAGCCACAGCCTCGAAGTCTTGCCCATAATTTTCTAAATATCCCATCAAGGCTTTAAGCCCAGTAGAAGCCTCGCCCTCACTCTCACTATGAATAAAACTCAACACCCCATTAGACGGTCCAAAACGCACAATTTTTTGCAAGTAATGCAAACTCTCCCCATCCAGCGCATCCACCCCGCTTAAAAATAACGCACGCACTTCTAAAATGTCTGGGTTATTGCGGTTAAAGTGCATAAAATCTTTGTAGTTGGCTAGTTTTTCTTGTAAATTCACTTTCAAGTAACTATAAAGACTCTTTAAAGCCTCCTTGATCTCATCGCCCTCTGTGAGAATCTTCTGCTTGTAGATAAAGTCATTGTCTTTTTTAAGCAATCTTCTAGCCAGTGCAAAAATACCTCCAAGACTGAGCGCATCCACTAAGACCACTTCTAAATGCGTGAGGGGGATTGTTGAGATCAAGCGCATCAATGTTTCACGCATAAATCTAGGCGTATTTGGGCTATCCCCAAAGAGAGCTGGTGGGGGGAAAGTGTGGGTTTTAGGGGCATAAAAGGGCTCAAAACTCTCAGGAGTGTGCCCATCGCGCACTTCATAGAGTCCTAGGGCTAGAAAATCCGGATATTCTTTGCTGTGATTGACATGCAACTCCCCACCTAATTGAGGTTGAATCGCGCGCACTTGCTTGATTTGCGCTTGCATGTTATCTAAGCTTTCTTGAATCAAAGATGCGGGCGCATCCTCAAAATACACACTTTTGAGAATATTATCTAAATTTTTTAAGCTGTGGTCCATGTACTCTCCTAAGGTTTAATATTTTGCGCTTTTCTGACCAAGTCTCTAGCCTCATCTAAGCGATTTTCAATCACCTGCCTAGTATTTTTGATCTCGTATTCTAGGTTTTCTAGGCGGTTGGTGAGGCTACACATGGGGTAAAAGACCTCTACACTTAACTTAGCCCCCAAATCGTCATCCATTGCCTCTAAAAATTGCCTCTCTAGCCCTTGTAAAGTCTGTGTGCTCCCATCATAATACATGCGTGTCCTTAGTCCTCTAATTTTTTCATAAACATGTCCAAAACCAATAAGGGCGTTTTGGTGTAGGTGTCCGTGTCTAGGAATAAGACTTGTTGGTTGCTAGTATCCAAGAGATAATAACCCCCATACCCATCGCTCCCAAAGACGATTTCACTCTGCCCCAAGTGCTCTTTGAGGCTCTCCATGAAAAACACAAAGAGGCATTTGCCCTCTGTGTTGAAGTTCAGCATATTTTTAAAGCTATAGTTTTTATTGCCAATAGAGAAACTGCGTTTAGGGGGAATCGCATTGTTGTTACGCCTTAAAAAGTCAATGAATGTAGGGCTAAATTCTTGCTTGCTAAAATCTTGTGCAACTTGCAATCCCTCCTCTTGTAAGGGGATCGCAAAATCCCAACTTAAGCCTTGAGTTGTGTTGCCATTTGTTGCCATAGGGGATAACCTTTGCTGTGTGGGACTTTGAGTAAAATTTCTTCACGCACAAGTTGCATAGTGCCTAGTGGTGGGTTGCCATCAAAATGCCAGAGATAACCCTTAGGGGTGATGCCCTTGTTGATCTGTGCTTTCTCTTCATCATCAAAAAGATTTTGCAAGGAGGCGCGTTCTTCTAGGGCTTTTTGTAAAGCCTTGATCGCGCGGAAGTGTAACATAGATTTTTCCTCATTTAAATGTTCTAAGTCTATGGTGGTAGAAAACACTCCCGGAAAAATAGGCAAATTAAACTCACTAAAGTGGATGTCAAAATCATTTTGGGGGTTTACGTTAAAGTCCTCTTTTTGTCCCTCTAAGAGTTCTTGGTATTTGGTGTTTGCCTCTTGGATTTGTTGCTCTCTGGCATTGGGTTTGAGCTGTTCTTGTAAGGCTTCTAGTTGTGCGGATAATTCTTGTAATTTTTGGAATTGTGGTGGGGGAATGTTGTATGCTTGCTCGATAATGCTAGCCGCCTCATTGGAACGCCGGCAGAGTTGGTTATGTTCCTCGTCATAGTCTAGCAATAAGCCCTTGCTTTGCTGGTAGGCTTCCTCTAGGAGCTGACTCTCAATGCGTTTAATCTGCTCGCTGTAAATCTCTAAAGCCTGCTCAAGTAAAGCAACTTTTTCTTCCCATTGTTTGCGTTTATTAGTGGCTATGGTCAGGGCGGCTGTGGCTGTGGCTACAGCAGGAAATCTCCATGGTGGCGGGAGAAGCATAGCTGCTGCTAGGGCAGCCTTACAATAACCCTCATAACGCCTAGCATCCGCTAACCCCACTCTAGCCTCTTCTAGCAACTTCTTGGTGTTGCGATATTCTTCGCAGATCGCTTCGTAATACTCTTGCAACTCTCGCAAAAAGTTGCGTGTTCTTTGTTGCAACTCATCTCTAAAAAAGCGTAACTGCGTAATGACTTGGCGTAGTTGCTCCGTATCGACATTAACAGGCATCAGATGCCTCCATAAGTCCTAAGTTCCTCAACCTTGCGCCTAAGCCATGCGACTTGCTCGGTCGCATCGGTATCAAAGCGTTTTAAAAACGACTCTAAATCCCGCAAGACTTCCTCAAATTCCAAATATTTTTTATCGCCCCAAGTATCTCCTAAAGAACGAAAATGCCCATTGAGACTATTGACCATGTCGTTGAGATCGTCTAGGAATTGCTGTAAATGGTTGGCAAAACCCTCAATCTCATCAGAATCGGCTTGTGCTACTGACATCAAAACTCCTTGTTTTAGATTTTCTTAAAGTCCCGCCCAACCACACCGCTTTTATATATTCTCCTCATCTTTGCTAGGTTTGTTATCCCCCCTTTCATAGAGGCTGTAGTAGAGAGGGTGCGCCCCACAGATGTGCTCTTTTTGGGGTTTTTTCCATAGATAGCTTCGTGATTGGACTTGAGGCTATCCTTGCTATAGTCATGAAAACCCGTTGAGCGTTTTTCATCCTCAAAGGATGTTTCTTGTGGGCGTTCTAGATTAGCATTGGTGAATAAGAGGGTTGCAGAGGACAGGGAATATAACTGACACCCTGCAAAATCCTCAAAATTAAAACGCATGGAACAATCCCTCTCAAGGATGTCGCGCACATCTGCCATGCGTCTATAATCCCAAATGCTATTCTCTAGGCGATCCTTAAAATCAGGGGTATTTAGCACGATACTATGCTTGTAGGCTTTGTTGATCCACACAAAGGCATAGTCTTTATGCCCTTTTGGATCGATGTTAAAAACCCGCTGGAAATCCTCCCAAAAACTCTCAGAGATGTCCTCAAAGCGTGCTTTGTTAGCTAAATTAGACGCTCTAATCTTTTCATCTTTATATTGGAGCACACACACGCAATTATTGACTAGCACAAAAACATAGGTATAACGCATGGCATTCCTTTATTAATTGAGATGAGTCGCTTTGTTGTCATCTAGACGGATGACTTTCTCTGACCAAACCAATTCACCCTTATCGTTGAAAACGCCGATTTTAAGCGTGCTCATATCTTGAGCGCAAATTTTAAGCACATGGTCGGGATAGGGGCGATCCAAACTCACCACGCATCTTATTGTTTGGTTGGCTGGAAAATTCCTCTCCTCAGCAAAGGCACTCGCTTTATCCGTGTAGCGGAATTCCACCTCTTGATAAGACCCCAAACAATCCAACTCCACCCATTCCCCGATCTTGATTCGATCGCGGTGCAATTTGGGTTCAAAACGCCTTCTGCGTTCAAAGCCGATGTGGTATTTAAAGGCAGGGGCTGTTTCCTCCCGCACAATCCGAATACCCCCTTTGTTGCGCTCACGCCCCTCCAAAAGCCCAAAGACCACCCCCGTTTTACAGGTTACGCGGTGTGAAGAATGGATCGGTCCATCGTGTATGGGGTGCATGGGGTTCTCTCTTTTGATGATTTCATCTGCCTCAGGGGTGCCTAGAGGGGGCCAGAGTTCAAAATCCATATCCGGCATCTCTTCCCCGCGTTTGTTCAGTTGGGTGTTTTTATAGGCTTGGTATTTTTCTTTTTCCTTTTCAATGTGCTCTAAGAAAATGGCTTTGAGCAAGGGGAGCGGCTCGCATTCCCCCCTAAGAAAATGTGCAATTTTGTCATGCCCTCTATTTTCTCGCCCAAGAGTCGCAAGCTTGTAAAGAAGTTTTTGACCCCATCTTCAATCTCTCTTCTCAGCACGGCAAGCAGATGGGGATAGTTGATGGCTAGGTTAATGTCTTCATCCCCACCATGCGCATTTTTTAAAGTGATGACTCGCTCTATTTTGCCCATTTCTTGTTCTTGTAGCTCTTGATCCTCTTTTTGCAAATCCTCCGCACTCAAGTTTTCTACAAAGGGGCGCAAAAGTTTTACCAAATCTTGTAAATTGCGCCTGCCCTCACGGGGAGCTAGAGTGATGAGATCGCCTAAGAGGGCAGTGTTGAAACGCGCCGGATCGTAATTAGGGGCTACAAAGGGGATTTTGTGTTCGCGCATCTGCTCTAGGTGATCCTCTTGAATGTAGAGTTCATAGGCTAGAAGTTCTAATAAATTCTCGCCTCCTAGCCAACGCATGCCATCATGGGTTGTGAAAGGGCAGAGATCAAATTCGTGGTTGGGATCATCACTCTCTTTAAAAATCCCAAAGTCAAAATCGGTTGTCCCGCCCCCAAAGTCAAAAATCCCATAGTAAATGCCCTTTTGATCCACTTTGTCATAAAACCCAAATTCTAGCAATGCGCTGATCGCATAGGCAGCCGGTTCGCTCAAGGTCAAGCGCACTTGTAATTGATTCTCATCTAAGCCAGCAGGAAGGGATTTTCTCAAACCCTTTTCAAAACTCTCGCGGATTTTTAACGCCTGTTCCTCCTCATATTTGACCGGATAAGAGAGGAAATATTTTAAATACACCCCCCTATTCATGTTGTTGATATAGCGTCCTAACAGATAGGCGTAAAATTCCACTGGATTATTAAAATCACAATCCATGAAGCCCTTCAAGCTCACTTCATACCCCTGTTCATCGTTGAAACGGATATTGTAATCTGCCGCGCCCGCCCATTGCTTGAGTTTGTAAAAAAATCGATAAAAGTCATTCCCTTCAGCCTTTTTAAACTCTTCAAAAGCCCCGTGGGAGACCCCTAGATCGGCAAGTTCTGTCAAGGGGCGGTGTTCAAGTGCACCATAGTCCTCTAAAAACTTTTGGTGGTGTCTAAACTCGATAATGGTGGGGTTTTCAAACTCCCGATCGCCTAAATTTCCTAGATTTTGTTCTGCACCAATGGAGAGCAAGGTGGGATTGCCATCTTCTAAGTAAGCTGCAATGGTGCTTTTAGTGCCAAAGTCAATGGCGACCTCTCCGGGGTTAACATCTCCCTTAGGGGTTCTGACATTCAGACGCACATCAAATTTAAAACACAACTTCTTACCCTTGAACCCATCTTCCCTAGGGTAGAGGTCCCAATGCCCCTCGTTGGGGTCATCTAGCAAAGTTTGCGCATAGGGTTCAATGCCAATGGCTACATGGTCAATTTCGAGTAACTCAGGGCGCAAATCCTCCATTTTGATATGTAATTGGCTATCTTGCAACAACGCTTCAAACTCTTTAATCCAGTGCGCCGGAATAAAGGGCTTTTGGTTGCGAGAAACCAAAACAGATAATTCCTGCAGGTATTCCAAAAACTGCGGGGATCGCACACAAGAATCATCGGGCTTGAGATAACGCACGCGTCTAGCCACCGTTAACAAACGCTCTTGGTCTTTGGTAGGGAGAGTTGCAATCTTTCCCTCAAAACCATCTAATTTCCTTTGGACATCGGTTAAAATCTCTTTGGTTTTCTCATTGCCCTTTTTCTCTAAATTCCGTAACTTTTTGGCTAAAGGATGCCTTTCAGGAAGGGTTAATTCCTCAATACTGATTTTGTCTCTTTGTTCTTCCATGTTTTTTCCTTTCTTAATGGGGGTTGGAACTTTTGCACACAAATGCGCACATAAAAACGCCCGCACACGCACCAAAATGCCCGCGATCACTGCGTTTCGACCAAACTATATGCCACGGTGGTGCCACCTATTTGGTAGCCTTGAAAGAGAACTTTGCAAACCTTACCCTGCTTATTGCCCTTGCCCAATATCTCGCATTTTGCGGGGTTGTATCCATCGCCTTCTTTAATCGCCAGCCTTTGCAAACCAAGCAAATCTTGCAAAATCGCAAAGAGGCGTTCAAAATAGTCCATCCAAATTGGCGCATCCGCTGTTTTTTCTTTAATGGATTTGAGGGTGTTCTCGGCTACCTTTTTCATCAAGTTTTTAGGGGCTTTATAAATCTCATTGAGCAAATCCCCGGGCGTATTTGCCACAAGCCCCAAATTAGGATGTTCTTGGGCAAGTTTTAAAAGCTCTTGGTAGGGCTCAAAGCCCTTGAGTGTAGCCATTTGTGTCTCTAAATTTGTGATCCGCCCCTCTAATTCTTCTTCCTTTTGTTGTGCGTTGGTTTCTAGTTTGGCTTTTTCCTGCTCTAAACCTTCCAACTTCTTGTCTAAGTTTTCTACTTTTTGCCTTTCAGTTCCTAGTTCGCTCTGTAAGCCCGGTATCTTATTTTTCTGCAAATCCTCTATTGCTGCGTTCTTTTCTCCTAGCTCCTTCTCTTTTTTCCCTAGTGCTTCCCTTTTCTCTCCTAGCTCCTTATCAACCGCTCCTTTTTCCTTCTCTAGTTTTGTGTATTTTTCCCTCAAACCCTCAGGACCTTCAAGCTCGTTTTCTAGGTTTTCGACCCGCCCTTGCAGTGTTTTAACTGCTTTTTGCATTTCCACAACCATTTTTCTAAGTTCTTTGAGGGTGAGTTTGTCCTTTTTATCCTTGCCCATGTCTATTATGTCCTCTAGGTTTAGTTTTAACAAGTTCTGTGCGAAGTGGTATAACTCTTTTTCAAGTTCGCTCAAATCCTCTTGTTGTTCGGAGTTGGGTTTTTGTTCTAAAAGGCTTCTAATTTGTTCTGCGGGTGCTAGTTGGGGATTAGGGGTGTTAAGCCAAGATGTGGGCATAGAGAAGCTGCCCATTCAAGCACCTCTACTAGCTGTTTTTGGAGATCATAAGAGCGTTGGTTAGTGCTAGCACATTCAGGACACCCCTTGTAGCGGTTATTTTCCTCTACTGCTCGCTTGTAGACGGGGTCATCAGCGGGGTTGTGGTGTGGGGATGGATAAGATTTAGAGGCGTGATCTACCCCCCAAACTTTAATGCCCAAGTCTTTTAAATCACCATTGATGGTCAAATGCTCGATAGTCAAGTGCTCGATAGTTAAATGACAGATACGATCCATACAACTCCTTATGTTTATCAAAATAAGACTCCCACCCTCCAAGATTTGGTAATCTTGCCTTTTTAGTTGCAAGAACTATAACCCCATGCACACAGAAATTATATCATTTTTAAATATTTTTTATATTGTATCTTACTCACATCTTACCATAGAAAAATTATCAAAAATTGTGCTACGATGCGGGCGGATTCGAGGGCGGATTTCTGCTCACCTCTTGTATTTTTCTTGGTTTTGGATCATCTGGTCTATTAAGTCCAGTATTTAAATATTTCTTCGTGTCAGAGCCCTTTAGAACATCATCTAAAAACAACCCCATGTTCTGCGATGCAACACCAATGATTATTCGCTCAGTACAGAACAAGGTAACGCGACTGAGTATAGTTGCCTTATACAATGCAGACGTTATATTATATTTTTTTGTTGTTGAATATTATAAGGTGCTGTAAGTTGACTAAATGTTCAGATGAGACCCTAACCTTCAAAAAGCATATTCAGCAATTTTTGGCTTATAAAAAGTTTGTGTCTTTCTAAAGCTTCAACAAAGGTTTGGAGTTGTGTAGAGGAGACAAAGCCTTCTTCTTTCATTTGCAATAAAATACCTAGAGTGCCTGTAATTTTTAAACTTAGTTTTTGGGCTTCTGCTCTGCCTTTTCGTTCATCCATAAGAAGTAATTCAGCCTTGAGAGTTTTGGCTAGAACAATGGCTTCACATTCTCCTAAGTCTAGTCCCGTGTTCTTTTTTAGTTTTGCGGTCTCTTCTTTTGGAACAGAGCAAACTTGTATGAATTTACAATCTCTAATCTGCTTGGCTTCATCTTGAAACCTCTCATTCTCTGTGAGCTCAGCAAACACACCTGATGGGATATACACATAACCAAAAAAATCCCCCAACAGATCTAAAGTTCCCATTTTTAAGAATGAAATCAGGGGTGTCGTGTCCGAAACGACTAATGAGGCTTTGTTCTTAGTATTTTTCTCAAACATTCTAGGTCTGCTTGTGCTTCTGCTACACTATAGTCAATAATGGGGATACCAATTTGACCATAAATGTCTAGTAAATCCAACTTTTTCATCCCCAGTATCTCTGCAGCTCTCCCATAAGAAATGCTTTGATCTTTGATGCGAGGATAAAGGAGCAAGGCTTTTTGTAAAATTTGTGTCTGTTCATCTGCATCGCCAATCAGTGTAGCCATTTCATCTGGTACTGATAATTGGATAGTCTTCATAACAGCCCCCTTATCTATGGTGTAGGCAAGAATTGTAGCAAAATAGAGCACTTGATAAGATTTTTGAATATTTGGCACACATTTAGAAATATATTAAATATAAATTATTAATATTTCAAACACTATTAAAAACATTAAACATTATTTAAAATTGTATTTAGTATTTCTTGAATTATTTAATGATGACCATACCTCATGGTAGTCTCTACCTATCTCATCTCCGCCTTTCCCTTTCCACTCCTTTAATATCCGCTTCACTCTTTCTTTAGTGTGTGCGTACAGCACTATCTATGTCGTATTAGGACTTTTGTTTGCAAAGAAGAAGCTAAATAATCATATAGGGTATTATAGCCTGAGATACATTTTGTGAGATTTTTTATGTAGGACATTTGTAGGACAAAATTACAAGTTTGTATGACAAATTTGTATAATAAAATACAGGTATTCTCACAGAAAAAACCTCCTAAAATAGGCACTTCATAGAAATTTGTATGACACGATTTTGTATGACAAAATATAGAATTGAGAGAGATATAGGGTGGTGTTTGGGTTGTTTTGTATGAAAAAGGCAATGAGAGTTTTTATTCTAATTTTCACTCATCAATATTGCTTGATTATTATCCAATTATCTGAGTTTGGGGGTATGTGTGGATAGACAAGTGCGCAATGACTAAAAACAAATTGTGCGTGTTTTGTATTGCTAATCGCCTTTGTGAGCGTTTTGAGTATGTCTTGGGGCATGCTCTCTTTACCCACACTAATACCTAAACTCTCGCAAAGAGTGTTTAAGTCTTTATGGACAATATCTAAATTTTCAGTTTTATTTTTTTCTAGTTGAAACTTAGTTTCTATAGCCTTGAGTTCGTCTAGGGCGTGAGCTTGCTATCTTGGTCTTATGACTCAATCAGTGCGTTGTAATTGGAAAAGATCGATACGCTAAATAGCTCATAATAAGAGGTTACCACTTGCTTAGTGCATTTTAACACAACAGCCCTTAAGTTGTATATTCGGTATTATGGAGCTTTTTATGAAAGAGAATTTTGGCTATATTTCTCTATCCACTTCTGCAACTCTTGCATACTCTCAAACACATACACAAAATAATCAGGAGCATCACATTTGGGCACAGATTTTTTAAAGTAGTCTATGTAGATTTTTTCTTGGTAAAGCTTGGCGTTTTCTAAATCTTTTGGGCTAGGCTCAATGAGTTTAAATAAGGCTCCCACTCTTTTAGTGTTAGGGCTTTTGATGTAAGTGATTAATTGTGCGGTGTTGAAAGTGTGGGTTGTGCCTTTTTTGCCTTTGCCTTTTGGTGTGATTGCACCTATGGTGTGTGGGGGTTTAGCATTATTGCCAAAGTTTTCTAAAAAGTCTTGTGGGTTTGAAAACACATGTGTAAAGTATTCTTGTCCATCTTTTTTTAAATTTTTCAATGTAGGTTTTATGTTCTTGTGCTCTGTAAAAGTCTTTCTCCGTGCCACCAATAATCTCAAATAGGGCAATCACTTCTGTATTAGTCTTGGACAAAATGGTATCCACTAACTTGACTTCTGTAAAGTTGTGCTGTGGTGTCTTGTTCTCAAAAAATGGAGCGAGCATGCCATGGGCACTTTGGATTTGGGCTTTTTGTGTGGCATTGATGGTGGGGGGTGTTTGTGTTTCATATGTTTTATCTGTGTTAAAGCGTTCCTGTGTTCTCTCAATCAAGGCAAGCAAGTCTTGCATGTGAGCAAAGGCTAGAGTGAAGTAGTCATGCCCACAAACTTGGCAATATTTTGTGTAGTCTTGGTAAAGTTGCATCACTTCTAATTGCCCATCAATGAGGGGTGGAGCTCTAAATTGCACAATAAGGGCTTTGCTGTCTTGAGTGGGGATGATCTGCTCTATGGTGGCAAGGGGGATGCTAAAGGGATTGTTCTCTTTATCCTTTAAAACTACATCTACACATTTGTGCAAACAGTCATTAAGAATTTTAATGTCTTTTTTACTGAAGTATTTGAGTCTAGGGGCTTTGGCATTTTCTAGAGCTTTTTCTAGCTCAGCTAGGGCTGGGTTTGGCATGACTTCAAAGGTGTAACCTAACACTTTTTGTCCCCGAGCTTTGGCTTTGTTTTTGATCACCTTGACTGATTTGTAGGGGGGTTCAAAGTGGCTTAGTTTTTTGGTTTTTTGGGTGAGTTGTTTGCAAGTGGGGTTCAATACCTGTCTATCAATATCACCCATCCTTAAAGATTCGGGGATACCCATAAAATCACGGAAGCCTTGTAAATTGCTCTCATAGACACAGACTTTAAAAACCCCATTCTTGTCTGTGGCGTGCTTAAACCGCTCTAAGAGCCTAAATAGATTCTTGGTGTATTTACCGCTTAGGTCTACAAATGTTTGGAGTTGCATTGTGGTAAAATTTGCTTCTAGGTCGTTTAGCAAGTAGGTAAAGTAGGGGTCATTGACTTGTATGTCTAAATGTTTAACATTTTTTTGTTTGTCGTATTCAAGGGCAAACACCCTAAAAAGCATCACTTTGCTTCTACGTATGTGCTCATTGGGCAGATGTTTGATTAAATCAAAATTAGCCCCCGCTATATTGTTAAAAAGATCAAGGGTTACTTTATAAAGTCTTGTATTGGGCATGTGCGGGTCGCCTGCTAGAGCTTTTAGCTCTTGTTGGGTGAAACGGATCACAGTGTCTTTTTTGTCTTTTAGGCGGTTAAATAGGCTAAAGAATAAATTGTTTTCTAGCTCACTTAGCATGCCTAGATTGACTTTGTAAATATTGTTATGCATCACAACTTGCTTAGGGTTAGCTATTTTTGTCCTTTTGGCTAAAATAGGTGTGTATTCTATAACTTCGCCTGTTAGGTTTTCTGTGTTTGTGGGTTCTTTAGGATTTTTTTGAGCTACTAGGCTTAATTGTAGCTCTTGTTGCGGAGTTTCTTTAACCACTTCTTGGAAAGTGTGCGCTTGCAATGGTGGAGTTTTGGGGGTGTTTTGGGAGCTACCCACTTCAGTTGTGGTAATTTGGGCAACTTCTGTAGGCGGTGTAGGGGTTGTTTGCGTGGTTGGGGGGCTATAAGATGGAATGTTTTCTTTTTTTACCCACTCGCACCATGTGGTTACGGCGATAAACATGTTATTGATGCAGTCTTTAATGCCATCATCACAGGTTTTTTGGATGTCGGGGTGGGTATTTGTGCTTTTGAGTTTCTCCATACTCTCAATGATACCCATATAGTGTTTGATATTTGCGATGGCTTCTTTGGAAGTGTTTAGTCCCCCTATATCATCTTGACCCCACTCGTTTTCATGCTCCAAAATAAAGCTCACAATCTCTTTTAGCTTCTCTGTCTTTTGGGCTAGGATAAATTCATGTACCTTTGGGTTTTTGTCCGATTCACATTCTAAAATTGTAAGCGCATCAATGTCGCATATCAAGCTTTTTATGTGCCTATACAAGGGACTTCTCTTATCCATTTTTTCTTTAAGTTTTTATGCTAAATTTTGGGGGATTGTAGCGTGTTTTTTGAAAAATAACGATTAATACGCAATTTATATCCTAAAAATCCACTATTTGGCGCAATTTATATCCTAAAAAGCGCAATTTATATCCAAA
>NZ_AP024821.1 GCF_019703325.1 Helicobacter sp. NHP19-012
ACATCTCACACCTTCAACACCGCACAATTAATCACTTACATCAAAAGCCCTAACACTAAAGAGTGGGGGCGTTGTTTAAACTCATTGAGCCTAGCCCAAAAGACTTAGAAAACGCTAAACTCTACCAAGAAAAAATCTACATAGACTACTTTAAAAAATCTGTACCCAAATGTGATGCCTCTGATTATTTCGTGTATGTATTTGAGAGTATGCAAGAGTTGCATCAGTGGATAGAACAATATAGCCAAAAAGCCATTGCCTAAAATTGCTCACAGCCGCTTTACAAACCAAAGCTAGCGTTCTAGCACACTCCAAGCAATCCTAGAGCATTTTTAGCTTAAGTGTTTTTAAGTTTTTAAGGCACAATAGCACTAGCGGTTAAGGGCGAGCCCTTAAAAGAGCTCGCCCCCGTTTTTAGTATAATGGTGGGACGAATACCATTAAAACCGCTAATGCTAGCAACAATCGCATGGTGAAACCTCCTAACAGGAGGTCACCCACTACACTCCCCAACCCTTAAGCAAGAAACCTAATACTCCAAATCGTCCCTAAGAGTTTCACCATTTGTACGCGCCAATTTTAACATTAAAATTTTTAACCCCTCTTAAGCTTTTACTGCACACAAGACTATATGAATAAAGACATTATGAATCCCGTGCAACTGCGCAAACTAGCCAAACTAGATAGAGAAAAACACTGCTTACTTTCAACTTGTGTTCTGTGTATAACGCTGTCAATAGAGTCCTACAAGAATACAGACATAGCTTTCGAGCAAAAGCGTGAGAGAGCTAGAATAGGTATTTACGACCAAAACCCCTAAGCAAAGTCCCCATACCCAAATGGCAAGAGCTAGGTTGCTATCGATATCATCAAAACAGCCCATACCTATGCCACAGACAAACCCAACAATGGGCTCAGTGTTTTTAACTATGAGAGCATGCAAGATAGAGCAAACAAGCAAATGGAGCGGGAGCTTGAGAAAATGGAGAGAAAATCTAAGCATTAAATATTATTTAAAATGATTAATAATTTTGATTAAAATTAATAAATTTAATTAAACTTTATAATTAAAACCCTTGCGTTTGCCACGCCTGTAGATAACCATCCAAAAGCCAGAGCTGTTATGGCGTGGCAAACCCCACGCAGCGTAGCGGAGTGGTAGCCCACATGAACGCATAAGACCAACTAACCTCTTTAACACGCTCATTATTTGCTATCCTTATTTGATATTTTTAATATACTGACAACCGGTTTGATTGCCTAAATCACAAGCTTTTTGGAAGTAATGCCGTGCCATTTCTTTATCCTGTCCCACACCGTTACCGTTTGCATACATCACTCCCAGATTTAAATAACCGTAACTATCCCCCATGTCTGCAGCTTTTTGGTAGTTCTGTAAGGCTTTTGAGTAGTCCTTTTCAACGCCTCGACCTCTCATGTACATCCCTCCTAGGTTGATATAACCATCAGTAAGCTCCATTTCTACGGCTTTTTGGAAGTATTGCAGAGCTTTTGCGTAGTCTTGGACAACACCCCGACCATCTCTATACATCACTCCTAGGTTATCGTAACCGAAAGCATCACCCGTTTCTGCTGCTTTTTTGTAATACTGTACGGCTTTTGAGTAATCTTTTTCAACGCCTTGACCGTTTTCATACATTAATCCCAAATTGTAATAGCCTTCAGCACTCCCCATTTCTGCGGCTTTTTGGAAGTATTGCGCAGCTTTTGAGTAGTCTCGGACGACACCTTGACCCACTTTGTACATCACTCCCAAGTTGTTAGAAGCCTTAGCATCCCCCATTTCTGCGGCTTTTTGGAAGTATTTTAGAGCTTTTTCGTAGTCTTTTTCAACGCCTTGACCAGCTCTATACATCACTCCCAAGTTGTTAGAAGCACTAGCACTCCCCATTTCTGCTGCTTTTTGGAAGTATTGCGTAGCTTTTGAGTAGTCTTTGTTTTTATAGGCATCTCCAGCAAGATCAAAATACCGATCTGCCTCTCCACCTGCATAAACCCCACTCAAGCACAATGAGACCAGTAGTGTTGCCTGACACACACTCTTTAAAAAACTTGCCATCTTTTCCCCTTTACTATCCTTGTATCTAAGATTGTAAAATATTCTAAAGACTCAAACTTTTATAGCTCCAACAAAAACCATATATAACCGACACACAGCCCATTTTCTCAACAAACTTTCAAGGATGCATTTTTGCCAAGGAAGCACAAGAATCCTTATCACCCATATCACAAGCTTTTTGGTAATATTCTTGAGCTTTTTGAGTACTTTTTGGAATACCTCGACCATTTTCATACATGTACGCCAAACTACTATAGGCTTCAGCATATCCCATATTTGCCGCTTTCTGAAAATATTCTGCAGCTTTTCTGTAATCTTGAATAACACCCTCGCCTGTATAGTACATGACTCCCAGATTAACATAAGCAGAACCCCCACCTGCATCTATAGACTTTTGATAGTATTCTAGAGCTTTTGAATAGTCTTGTGCAACGCCTCGACCATTTTGGTACATAGAGCCCAAATTACTATAAGCAGCAGCTTTTGCCTCACTATTCCCTACCTCTATAGCCTTTTTGAAATATTCTAGAGTTTTGGAATAGTCCTTGGGGACACCTTGACCATGCTCAAACATATACCCAAGGTTAAGGTAAGCTTCAGCATATCCAAGATCTTTGGCTTTCAAATAATAGGCAACGGCTTTTGAATAGTCTTGTGCAACGCCTCGACCATTTTGGTACATAGAGCCCAAATTACTATAAGCAGCAGCTTTTATTTCATTATCTCCTTTTTCTGCAGCTTTTTGGTAGTACTCCAAGGCCTTGGAGTAGTCTTGAGAGAGACCTTTCCCATGTTCGTACATGCTCCCCAAGTTATAAAAAGCACTGCTATTCCCCATCTCTACAGCTTTTTGGAGGTATTGCACGGCTTTAGAATAATTTTTTTCATCATAAGCTTTATGTGCAATATCAAGATACTTATCCGCCTCTTCATTGTTATTTGCATGGTTTGGCTCACTTTTAGGCGTGGCACCATATCTTTTTGCCCTCCAACAAGCCCCTTGAAAGCCCAAATCACAAGACTTTTGGTAGTATTGCCCCGCTATTTTCATATCCGCTTTAACTCCTTGGCCGGATCGATACATCTCAGCCAAAGCGTAGTAACCCGCCGGCTCTCCCATGTCTATGGCTTTTTTAAAATATTGCATGGCTTTAGGATAATCTGGGTGATCGCTTGGTCTATGTGGTTCTGAATACATGAGCCCTAAACTAACATAAGCCAAAGCATCCCCACTATCTCCTGCTTTTTTATAGGCTTGCATGGTTTGTTGATAGTATTGTGTGGCTTTAACCGTATCTCTTTTTACCCCACCTTGGCCAAGTTCATACATCTGCCACAAGATTCTATAGGCCAAAGCACTCCCCATTTTAGCGGCTTGTTGGTAGTATTGCATGGCTTTTTGATGGTCTTTTTGGACAAATTGAGACATGTTGCCCAAGCCGATATAACCACGCGCATCTCCCATGTCTGCTGCTTTTTGGTAGTATTGTGTGGCTTTTGCCATATCTTTTTTACCCCATCGCCCAGTTTATACAAATCCCCTAAATTGACATAAGCCCGAGCACTCCCCATTTTGGCGGCTTGTTGGTCGTACTCTAAAGCCTTAGCATAATCGCCGGCCATATACGCCTTTCTTGCCAAATCAAGGGTTTGCTTCACTTGATCGCTGACCCCCACGCCCCCTAAACAAGTGGCACTGATGAACACCACACCCATTAATCTTTGAAACACACTTGCCACTCTGTGATCCTTATGTTGAACTTTCACTTTTCGGTTGTTTAAAATACTTTAGGGATGAGACTTAGCTAGAGCATCGCAAGCATCGCTATTGCCCATATCACAAGCTTTTTGTTCATAACTTCTCTCCTTTTGTTCATCTTGCACTACACCCCATCCCATTTGATACATGCTAGCCAAGCCTAAAAACCCTTCAGCATTCCCCATATCTGCTGCTTTTTGGAAGTATTGCAGGGCTTTAGCCGCTTCTTTTTGTCCTGGAGCATATAATAAGTTGTCTAAAAGGGCTTCTTCTGTGTTTTTTGTGCTTTTAGTGTTTTTAGCAACACTTTTGCCATCACGGTACATAAAACCTAAAGAGGCATATGCGCTAGCATTCCCCATATCCCCAGCTTTTTGGTAGTATTGCATGGCTTTTTTGTAGTCTTGAGGGACACCTGTACCATTTGCATACATCGACCCTAAGTTGTTATACCCATCAGCATTTCCCATGTCTGCCGCTTTTTGGAAGTACTCTAAAGCTTTTGCGTAATTCTTTTCACCATAAGCCTTATTCGCAATGTCAAAATACTGATCCGCTTCTCCATTTGCATACACACCCCCCACACAAACCGCACCAAGTAAAACCACACCAACCAATCTTTTAAACACGCTTTTCATCTACCATCCTTGTATCCAAGATATAAACCTACCTTAACGCTTCCACAGCCCCCATCGCCTCCTCATTGCCAAACTCCACAGCTTTATTGAGGAATTTTAGGGCTTTCTTTTTCTTAACAGAGGTGCCAATCCCTTCTTTATAAGCCATGCCAATTCTGTAGAGTACCACCCCAACCACTTTCCTTGTGATAGGGTATTTCTTAAATTGTCCCACTTTTAAACGGCCAAGGTTAATCGTGTGGGCAAAAGGGGAGGCCACAAGGATTCCCACAAGTCCCAAGACTGGGCTTTTTTCGCTCGCTAGCGTAGCTTGCCCGCTTGTGCCTAAACCTAAAATGATTTTTCTGTAGTCTTTTAAGGCTTTTTTAGGATCTCTTGGCACACCTAGACCCTGTTGCTCTATATCAGCAAGCCCTAAACTAGACATCAAACTTGCAGCAAAGTTATTGTCCGTGTTGTTTTGCATATACACCAAGCCCTCTCCTTTGAGCACCCCCTCAAACAACATCCTTGCCTTAAAGGGATCAGCCTTGCACCCAAGCCCCTTCATCAGCAAATTCGCTAAAAGAGCGGTGCCTAAATTGTTCTTTTGATCGTAAGCTTGGCTGTAGGCTTGGTAAGCTTGTGCATATTGTTTTTTTGCCTCCGCCTGCATGCCAAGTTGCACCAAATCATCGCCTGCTGTCTCTGCCCCTAAGCGTGCCATCACAAATAAAGCCAAACAAAAACAAACAACCCATTTTTTTACTAAAGCACCCATCTTTTCTTCCTACTAAATTTATAATAAGCCCCGCAATGCTTCAATCGCCTTTTGATTGCCAAAATCCCGCGCCTTTTCTAAAAACTCAATGGCTTTTTTGCGTTTCACATGCGTCCCTCTGCCCTCTTTATACGCCATGCCAATTTTATAAAGGGCAATGCTGATGAGCTGCTTGGCATAGGGGTCTTTAGTGGCTGAAGGGTCAAGGGCTTTTAAATTGATGGCACGAGAGGCCATAGAGTAACCAAACCCTAGCGTTACCGCATTGAGTAACTGCCCTGAAGTCGTGGTTCCCCAATTTGCCCCGATGTTTCTTAGAATGAGCCGATACAACTTAAAGGACTCTTTGGGGTTTGTTTTTTCATAGATTTGTGCAAGGCCTAACCGTGCGGTGATCCGTGCTAGAGCCACTGAGGAGTGCATAAAATCCGCCCCATGCCATGCATAGTAAGAAGTCTTGTAATTCACGGCAGAATCTTTCACCGCAGCATTGCTGAGGACCTTGTTAAAGTAGGTCTCTGCCCTTGCTGTGTTTTTTTCCACTCCCTTGCCCTCTGCATACAATCCCCCCAAAAGGGCACTGCCAAACATATCCCCTGCTCTGTCTGCGGCTAAAAACGCATCAAAGGCTTGTTTGTATTGTTGCTCGCTCTGGGCCATAAGCCCTTTTTGCACATCGGGGCTTAACTGAATTTCGTGGGTTTCACACACCGAAGCCGCGCTAAAAAGCACCATTAAAGAAAATAAACCTGACCCTGAGTCATCCTCGTCGTAGGTGTTGTAGGGTCTTAACAAAGATCTGCTATAGGCATCAGAAAATTTTTGTGCCCTGATACAAGCGGGCGAAGTCCCCGGATTGGCTTGTCTAACTAGACCTTGTTGTAACGAAGGGTTAATCCCTTCACCTTGTTGCAGTGAAGGATTAGCACTACCATCTTGCTGTGAAGAGGGATTAATCCCTTCAAAAGCGTTTAGAGAGGTTATTAGAGAGAGAGAGAGAGAGAGAGAGAAGGCAAAAACGGCGTGTGTTTTCATGAGCACCTGTGGATAAAAAAATTGCCTAGATTCTAGCACAATCACATGCGATTTATGTAAATCATACAAGAAAAATTTTAATATGGCTTGGGCTAATCTAAAAACAAGTAGTCTATCTCTCTTCCTCACAGCACAGAGTTTTTCTCTACATCCGAAAGAGTGGATAGAAAAATACAGCCAAAAAGTCATTGTCTAAATTGCCCATAAAGGCCAATTAAGCTCCGCTCTATGTAACGATACCTAACAAGCTTTTATGTTACAATGTATTAGTTAGTCTGTCTGCTATGGCAATTAAGATGCTATAGCAATTAAGAAAGGATTGTGTGTATGTCTTGGCTTTTGTGTAGGGTGATTACAACTTTTTCTAGTACCAAAGTAATGTTGCGTGAATATGCTTTTTTAGTTTTTGTTGCTCTCTTGATGAGTTTGGGGATTTGCCATGCAAATGATGCAA
Source organism: Helicobacter sp. NHP19-012 (assembly GCF_019703325.1). Classification (NCBI taxonomy): domain Bacteria; kingdom Pseudomonadati; phylum Campylobacterota; class Epsilonproteobacteria; order Campylobacterales; family Helicobacteraceae; genus Helicobacter; species Helicobacter gastrofelis. The sequence continues at coordinate 6,727 of NZ_AP024821.1, forward strand.
AAGAATACCTCAAAACGGCTGAAACTTACTTCAACCAAAAAAGTTATGCAAAAGCATTAGAATACTTCCAAAAAGCCGCAGACATGGGGAGTGCTGAAGCTTACAACGATTTAGGGATTATGTACACTAATGGTCGTGGAGTTGCTCAGGATTTTTCAAAGGGATTGCAATACATCCAAAAAGCTGCAGACATGGGGAGTGCTGAAGCTTACAATAATCTAGGAACTGTATACAAACAAGGCTATGGCGAGTATTTTAAAAAAGATGCCTCCAAAGCTTTACAATTTTTTCAAAAGGCGGCGGATAAGGGGAGTGCTGAGGGTGATTATAACCTAGGACTTATGTACCACGACCCAAAATGTGCATTTCAAGATGACTCCAAAGCCTCACAATATTTCCAAAAGGCGGCAGACAAGGGGGATGCTAACGGTTATGTTGGCTTGGCAGTCATGTACGCAAAAGGTCAAGGCGTTGCTCAAAATTATTCCAAAGCACTACAGTTTTTTCAAAAGGCTGCAGACATGGGAAGTGCCAAGGGCTATTATGGCTTAGGTTTATTATATGCATACGGAAGTGGTGTTGATAGAAACGCTTCTAAAGCTATACAATATCTCCAAAAAGCTGGAGATTTGGGAGATGCTAAGGGATATTACCAATTAGGGATTATGCACTCCTACTTAAATGCTGTTTTGGGCATTCCTCGTAGCAATGCCAAAGCATTAAAATATCTCCAAAAAGCCATAGATACGGGACTTGATGGAGCTGATCTTGAACGAACTTATCAAGCATTGTTCATCATATATGGTTCACAAGGGGATTCTGAGGGCAATCAAAAGGCACAGCAGTATCTCTTAAAATCAGAAGCTTTAAAATCAAAGAGTGGAATGCATATTTCAACTTGTGGGAGTGCAGTGCTTTTTGATACGAATAGCCTCTAAGTCTTCTGTTATGCCTATTTGTTGGAGCATCTGTCTAAAACTGCACTTTTGCAATTCACCCAACATCTTAATCCCCCTTTTTGCCGAAAACGACACAGACAAACTCATTTGGCATAAAATCCCCATCTCTCTCCCCCACAGCACAGAGCTTTAGCGCGCACCCTTGCGGTGTGCTGTGGGGCAAACAAAGCAAAGCGCAGCGTCCCCCTTTTATAGGGGGGTTGCTTAATTCAAATTAAGCAACCCCGCAAGGGGGACACTACCGTTTTGCTTAATTTGTAAAGGCGGTCTGTCTAAAACGGCATTTTTGCAATCACTGCAATATCTGTCTTTGGCATACATGTCATTAAAAAGCAATCTCTCTCAAGCAATTTTAGCCCTTTTAATTTGCCTTTGTGCTCTGTCAAAAGCTACATTTTGTAACCCAAGCAAATATCTCTCTTATCCCATCTTGCCATTAAAGCTCATCTCTCAAGCACACACTGCATTAAAAGGGCTCACTCTCAAGCCAGCAAACACCGCATACAAAGCTCTCTCTGCCCCCCGCTTACAGCAAAAAGGCTCTATCTGTCCCCGCTAAAAGGCATTGTTCTAAGTGGATTAAAGGATTTGTTTTTGGTATCTGTCTGCCCCGCATTTAAAAGGGCAATATCTCTCACACCAGCCCCAAAAAGCCATGAAAAGCCATCTCTTGCCCCCTTGCCCCACAAGCTCCATTAAGCAAAATACCAAGCCAAAATCATGCAACTTTTAAGCTACTATTAAGTAACCGAAGTTAAATCAATTTACATTTATCGTGTTTTACATGCAACTTGCGATAATTAAAAGCAACTTAAAAGTTTTCTATTTTGGTATGAGTTAGGCACATAAAGCTAAACCAAAATGCAAAGCCTTTAAGCAAATGCCAAGTAACTATTAAGCAACTTTTAAGTGACATAAGCTAAACCAATGTTAATAAACAACAGCAAATCTAAAGCTCAAAACAATTAAAAGTAACTTAATTTTCTCTATTTTCGTAATAGCTTGTCCCCAGCTCTGATCAGAATACAAAGCCCATTTAAGCCATAAAGCCCAATCCAGCAAACAAGCCCCAACAAATCCCAAATAAGCCTGCCTTTCTCTCTTAATACAATTTTTTTTGTTTTTCTCCCGCTCCAGCCTTTCCTTTGCTAGAACTCCCACGCCCGAAGACCAAAAAACCTTAGCCCCAGCTGGGGAGCGTAGCAAACGAAAACCCAAAGGGGTTCAGCTGGGGATCAGCGTTTCTTTGGATTAGGATCAGCGGGGTTCTGGTAAAGGTTGGGGCGAGTAAACAAAAATGCATGCCACAATCTAACTTGTTTTGCTCACTCTGTCTTTGAGTCAAAAACCCCCAGTCTAGAACCCCTAGATTTTTTGTTGATTTAAATATATATTAAGTAACCATATAGGCAACCCTAAAACTTAAACAAAAGACAGACTAAAGAAACCTCCACTTCACATAGTATAACCGCGCATCCTTTCCTCACTTATTCTTCCTTTTAAAACCATTCAGTCCACGACAAAAAAAACAGCAAGAAAGCCCATTTACCAAAAGACCCCAAAGCTAGTTGCTTCAAATATCAGGCAACCACAACTATAATGCATTCAATGGGAAACATTGCCTCTATCAACTTCAAGCCCACTAATGCAATCCAGCTAGAGCACAACGATCGCACACGCCCCCCCACTTACTTGCTGGTCAATAAAGGGCTAGACATAGAGTGCCCCATAAAAGCTAAGGAAGCTCTAGCTAAGAGAGAACAGCTCATTGCCCAAGCCAAAGAGCATTACAAGCAAAAGTTTAACCAGCCTTTTAAAGCCACAAATTACCTTTGGAGTGCTGTCGTTAATCTCAAAGACACGAGCACCATGGCAGACCTAGATAAGATCTCCAAGCACTTTAAAGACCACTATGGGTTTCAATGCTACCAAATTGCCATACACCGAGATGAGGGGTACATTGATGAGGGCACTGGGCAAACGCACATTAACCATCACGCCCACATGGAGTTTGTCATGTTGCACCCCGACACGGGCAAGAGCCTTATGCGCAAGATCAGCAAAGATGGCGTGCCTTTTAAGAGCGAGCGGGCGGCTTTTGAGCGCATACAGACAGAAGTGGCACAGATTTTGGATATGGAGCGGGGGCAGTATAAGAACAACAAATACGACAGCAACCACAAGCTGATTATAAAGGGCACTTACAGAAAGCGCATTGAGCCTAGAGTCTATGCCAAGACAATGCAAGAGAAAGCCAGCCCCCTAAGAGTTGAAATAGCCCAGCTTAAAGAAGCCCAAGAGCAAGAACACCAAGCTTTAAACACCATCTGCCAGCAAATTGCCCCCAATCCCAAGCCCCAGCTTTTGAGTTTCAACGAGTGTAAGCAGATCATAGAAGCCCATGTCAAAGAGTGGATCGCCATCAACAAAGAGCTGGGCGACAACAAGCTTTACACTCCCCAAGACTACCGAGATTTAAGGGCTCTCAAACAAAAGGGCATTAGCATCGCCGATCTAAAAGCTAACATAGCCAACCTAGAGCAACAGATCAAAGACCGCCAACAGAAAAGCCAAGAGCTAGAGCAAGAAAACCAAGACCTTAAACAGCAAGTCCAAGACCGCCAAGCTCTGCTAGACCGCCAAGCCCCAAGCTCCAAAGACCGCCAGCGTTTAAAGTATTACAGCCGAGAGAAACTCATTGACTCTTGCATTGCCTATGACAACCAACGCATCTTACAACAAGCAGAGTGGCAGAAAAGATAAGAAATCATCGACATGCTCACAGCTTGTATCGAGCGCAATAGAAAAGTCATGCAAGAAATCTTAGACCATATTGCTTGTCAAAAAGAAAACGGCTCTATTGAACTTCCAAGCTCAAACTCAAATTTAACTTCCTTTCAAAAAGGAAACGATTTTACTGACCCTCAAGGCTCAAGTTCTATTTTGGGGGCAATCCTAAGTTTCATAATAAAAAAAATAAGCGAGCTGTTAGGGTTAAGTGATGGTCTACTTCGTCTCATTCAATCTCAATCCCCCATAAACAATCCAGCCCACGCAGCAGAACAGGAAAATAGAGCCATGGAACATGACCCCTTGGAGCAGATCAAAATTTTAGTCAAAGAGAACGCAGAGCTTAGAAAAGAAAAAAATAAAGTGATAAAAGAGAACCGCCAGTTGAAAAAACAACTAGCTCAAAATGCAGAAATCCAAAGAAATGAGCCACAAAAAGTCCAAATCAGTCCAAAAACCCTAGAAAATTGCACTTTCAAAAATTTTTTAAAACACCCAAAAAACCACAACTGCTTAACTTGGCGATTCTTTTCAGCGCTCTAAGCAACTCACCCAAGCAAGTGTATCTAACACATTAGCCTATATTTGCTAGACTACTAGGATTTAGCGCAAAACCAAATTTTAGGAATATAAGAGCGGTGCAAAATCTCAAAGAAAATATCTTAGATGCCTATACTATTGTGGAATATTTAGGTGAGGGGGATATTGACAAAAGAGACAAAAAGCTAAAACCCCTTGGCACACTTGACTTTGAGTTGCCCGATCAAAAAGACTACAAGCAATATTTTTTAAATGAGTTGCAAGCATTCAAAGATAGACAAAAAATACAAGACGATAGGAAAGTAGGACTTGTGTGTTACTTTGGGATTTTTGCCTTTGAGGAAATCGTGCAAATTTTTAGAGAAAAATACAACATCCAGGCTGAGGATGACAATGACGACATCGTTAAAGGTGATAAGTTCAGTTTGGCTCTTGTGTTCGACAAAGACTTAAGTTTTGTAGAAGACAAGACTTTTTACACAATGAGTGCTTATGTGCGTGAAAATGGGGATCTTACAGAAGACATGCAAGCCCATGAAAAAGAGCTTAAGCATGCATTGCAGATACAATTTGAGGAACAAGGGTTTGATGCAACCTTTCTAGATCTCTATGAAAAATATAAAGTAGATAAGGACAATTTTAGATTTGCTTTGCTCAAAAATATAGACACAGAACTCACTAATTTACATTCTTTTTTTATCAAAGATCTACAGATAGCCAAGACTCTAAACAATAAAAATCTCACCACTTACTTTAGCAAATCCAATAAAGCCAAAAAGAATTGTGACAGCAAAAGCAGCTCACCTAACTTTAACCCCAGTTTGTTTCACGAGATTTTAGCCCCTAAAAACTACCCTTTGGGGCGTTTTGTGGCGGACAGCAAATACGCCCTCTCTTTCATGCAACAAGTGGCTTTAAACATTGCCCTAGATGAAAACAATGAACCTTTAAGAAGTGTCAATGGACCGCCAGGCACGGGCAAAACCACGCTTTTAAAAGACATTTTTGCTGAGCTTGTGGTGCGTCAAGCCTATGAGATTGTGCAATTAAAAGATAAGACCATTAAAAGCCATGTTAATTGCAAGTTGTCTAAAACGGAGATGGCTGAGTTGGGTCTTTTACCCAAGAATATAGCGGATAAAAACATTTTAGTGGCTAGCTCTAACAATGGAGCGGTGCAAAACATTGTCAAAGAGTTGCCCAAAAGCAAAGAAATCTCAAACGAGTTTAAAGAGTTGGCAGAAAAAATAGACTACTTTTCAAAAGTGGCTAACAATGAAGGGGAACAAAACTGGGGTTTGTTTGCGCTTGAAGGCGGGGCATCCGCCAATATTAAAAACTATTAGAAAAAATAGAAGCAATGGTAGAAACTTTACAAGACTTGCAAAATGAAAAGGATTTAAAACATGCATGCCAAACATTGCTCAAAGCTTATATCAAAGCGCATTTCCCCGTTGATATAGATTTTTTAGATATTCTAGATTTTCAAGATGGTGATAACGACACTGAAGATTGCTTTGACATTTACAAAGCTTTTTTAGCTCTCTACCACCATGTAAATCAAAAGCGTCAAAGAATGCAAGCGTATAGTCAAAGCTTGACTGAGTTAAGCTATTTACGACAAGAATACATTGCCAAAACTAAAGACTTTGAAAGTGCTAAAACTAGAAGAAAGAATGAATTGGATGCAAAGCTCTATGAGCTAGAACATAGTAAAACCAATATAGAAACAAAGAAACAAGCCTTAACACAAGAAATGGGGCAAATCCAAATGCATTTGTCTAGCATAGACACGCATTTGCAAACTTTAAGAGAAGAACAACGAGTCTTAGAGTCTAACAAGCCCAGCTTCTTTGCTCGGGTCTTTAAAACCCCTAGTTTTAGATTGCAAACAGAACAAGAACAACAAATTCTAGAAAACCTCAAGGATTTTGTCCAACAAAAGAAAGAAAAACAAGCCCACTACAACCGCCTTTTGACAGAATTACAACGGTTACAAGCTTTAAACATAGACCAAGAGCAACAAAACTTACAAGAAAATTTTAAGCAGTTTGTCACACAAGGCACTAAGAATTTAGAGAACTTAGGACAAAGAATAACCCATTTGTCAAACACCCAAGACAATACCATTAATCCCCTAGATTTTTCGCTCTCTTATGAGGATTTGCAAAAGTCTAACCCTTGGTTCAATGCCGACTTTAGAAAATTACAAAGCCAACTCTTTTTATTAGCTTTAGGGGTAAAAAAGCAATTTTTACTGGACAATTTAGACAATCTTAAAAATGCCAAAGACATATGGGGCAATGCCTATAAACTTAAAGACAAGGAAAATGGCAAAGAATTATTGAAAGGGGCTTTTCATTGGATTAATCTAGCTATCCCTGTCATCAGCACCACTTTTGCCAGTTTTCAGCGCATGTTCAATGCTTTGGGTAAAGAAACAGATTTTGTCGGCAATCTGTTCATTGATGAGGCAGGACAAGCCGTGCCCCAAAGTTGTGTGGGCGCACTCTTTAGAAGTCAAAAGGTCATGGCTGTGGGTGATCCTTCGCAAATCAAGCCTGTGCTTAGTTTGCACCCAAGCATGCTTAATATCATTGCTAGAAAATACAATGTAACAGAACACTTTTTAAGCTATGAAACCTCTGTGCAAAGCATCATGGACTATATCAGCCCCTATGGTTACCAAAAACAAGACAAGAGTTATATTGGTATCCCCTTATGGGTGCACAGGCGTTGCAACAGCCCCATGTTTGATATATCTAATGCTATTTCTTATGATGGCTTAATGGTGCAAGGCAAGGATAAAGATAAATCTTTGGGCAAAGCACAATTTTACGATGTCAAGGGGCGTGCTGACAATAAATTTGTGCTAGAGCAAGCAAATTTTTTAAAAGAGCTGATTGAAGCAAAATTGCAAGAAAACCCAGAACTGAAAGCAACCCCAGAGGGCATTAAAGACAAAGAAAACAAAGACGCGATTTATGTGATTTCACCTTTTAGAAATGTTGCCTTTAAGCTCGCAGAGTCTTTAAAGGATTTAGGTTTTAAACATAAAAGAGATGTCGGCACGGTGCACACCTTTCAAGGCAAAGAAGCCAAGATTGTGTATTTTGTCTTGGGGGCTGATGAAAACTCTAAGGGAGCGGCGGCTTGGGCGGTGGGTGAGCCTAATATTGTCAATGTCGCTGCCACAAGAGCCAAAGAAGAGTTTTATGTCATTGGGGATAGGGATTTGTATAAAAACCTAGGAGTGATGAAAAAAACCATTGAGGTGATTGAGAAAAATAGTCATCGCTCATCTTAGTGTAAAAAGTTTGAGGGGGGTCGATCATGCCCCAAGATGAACTCCTTAATTCCGAGCAGTTTTATAGCGTTGCGTTCTATGGCTATATCCACTTGTCTAGTCCGCTTCTTTCTCTGTTGTACCTTTCTTTATACCTTTCCTTTTAACCCAAGAAGGCGTTTTATGGGCTTCTAAATATCAATTTTCATTTTAGAATTCCTCAAACCATTTTTTAGCCATTCTTTGATATTGTAGGGGCGTTTTTGATGTTTTATGGCGTGATAAACCCACAAAACAAGCTAATTATCACTTCAAAACCCTCTCTTGGGGGTTTGGGGGCTTTTGGGTATTGCACCCACTCAACACCCTACAGCAATTTTTCGTGTTAAAGGGAAGTTAAAGCCCCTATGTGGGGAATTTAGGCAGTGTTTTGTTTCTGTACCTTTTGCATCTCATCCAAAGACTGCAACCCAAAACCTAATTTCTTTAAAACTCTTGCAAACTCAAGAGCATCTCCCTCAAAAGGGGGTAAGTCAATGCCTTTAGACTCAGCAATAACCGCTAGAGTATCTTTAAGTTCTGCTATGTCGCCATTCTCTAAAACAGCTCTAAGATAACTTAAGCGCACTTGATCGGAGTCTAAGAACTCAGCTGCATTAAAGGGTTTAAAGGTTACGGACATGGATAATCCTTCAAGATTTTTTGTGCCTTGATTATATCCTTTTGTTGTGTGCTCTTATCGCCTTAAGCGCGCTACTGCACGGCGCTCCACAGTAAAATCACCAACACCTCTCCCCTTTTAGCCACATAAAGGTGGTAGCCTGCGCCTATATGGATACACATCTCAAAGATTTGACCCGTGATGTGCTTATGATCGCCAAAATGCCCACTTTCTAAAGTCCGCAAGCGGCGCACAACCGCACTGCGCCCCTTTAGGTCTTTTAGATTTTCTAGCTACTTTTCAAATTCGCTTGATGTTTGTACTTCTATACCCCATTTTAACCTAAAGCACCCATTTCAAGTCTTTGGAGCCCTAGTGGCGCATCTGTTGGTTTGAAAAATTGCATAAAACACAGATAGCGAGAGATACACTCCATTGGAATAAATCCATCTTACCGTATTAGCTCACTTTCAAAAAACTGCTTTAAACTAAAAGCATTAACACAAAAACGATAAGGAAGTTGCTTTCATGAAAAGAGCAGTTCAAAATCTTCTGTCTGCAGAACGCCTAAAGTCTTACACAAGCACTGAGGAACATTTTAGAAACTTACAACTCATTGCTCAAATCACTCCACACCTAGCCACTATTGAAATTTGTCTGAGAAATATCCTAGACATTGAGATGAAAAAGAAAAATCCAGATTGGATTGTAAATCCACTCAATGAGAGCGAAGAAGAAAAAAGAGTAGCTGTAATAATAGACCACGCAAGGCTTGAGATAGAAAAGAGAGAAAGAGGTAAAAAAGATGCTAATCGAGGATTGAAACACTCTCAATATCTTTCGCGCTTTTCACTAGGCACCATCATCCGCATCATTAAAGAGAGCAAACTGCAGAATACAATACTCGATTTGAGCAGTATGGACTTTAGCAAATACGACAAAAGCAATGCAAGCAATGCATATTTGGAGCGCAAAAAGGTTGAGAACATAAATGCTTACAAAGTAGACGCAGTGTTAAACCTGTTGCAGATTCTGCGCAACAGATGCTACCATTGGGAAAATATTTTGAAGGTTAGATATGGACATAAATATGTGTTCCCATACATCACCACAAGACTTAAAAACCTAAAACCTATAGGTCTAAGTCCCAGCACGATAGACAGATTTCTAGAAGATTTGCTCCAAGCGATCCAACCCGAACTCAACACAGAGATAGAAAATAGTGCAAAGAAAAGCAACTAGGATAAATGATCGCAGAACCCTCCGGGCGAAACCCGAAGGTGGTGGAAATCCACACCGAATTTGGCTAACTCTATCACAAAACATATTAGTTTCTACTTAAATCATAGATTGATAAGGGTAATTTCGATGGCATTAGCTGATTATCATACAACCCCATAATCACATCTATCATCTGTGCAGGGACATGTTGGCAATTCGAGCTGTTGCAGTTATCTTGTCTTAATTTTTTCAAGCATTGTTTTCTAAAGCTCTCACATTCCCCCACAATCGCTTTTAACACCAAAACCATAGTTTGATACTCCCAACCCCTAACCTTTCGCTCTACGACCCTTTAAAAGCCATTTAAATGCTATATTCACTTTAGTGCTTTGTTTCACTCTCTTTAAACAATCCTAAATAACCCCAAACAAACACCATTATCCCAAAAAACTGCAAGCACTCCAAAAAAGTAACCCCATTGCCACTCCAAAGCTCCAAAGTCCTACATGCAAAACTCTAAAAAAGCTATTTTGGGTGGTTTTTAGGTGTAGATTGTCCATTGCGAGTTTTACCTCTTGTCTGTATATCCTATCCTAGCCCCCTAAAAGCCCCCACAACCAACACTTTACCCCTAACCCATACCAAACACTCTTTAACCCAAGAAAGCGTCCTACGGCCTTTTAAACGCAGATTCTCATTTTAGAACTCCCCAAGCCATTTTATTGCAGGGGTGTTTTTAGTGTTTTAAACCAAAAATCTCTCTTTACTGCAATGACACCATAAAACCACAAAACAAACTCATCTCTCACTTCAAAACCCTCTCTTGGGGGTTTGGGGTTTGCCCCCAAGAGCAATATAGATGCCAAGCGTCAGCTTGGCTTACCTTAAACCCACTCAACCAACTTTTCAACAAAACTTAAAAATTTTTTTTTCACAAAAGAAATATGTAACACGGGCAAGCGCACCCGCACGCGGTTTTTAAAAAATTAGTTTTTTAGATTCTTTTTAAGATATATAATGTATGGCGAAGGGGGTTTCATGGACAAATTCCGCTGATAACATGGACAAATTCCGCAAAACCTAGGGTTTAACATGGACAAATTCCGCAAAACCTAGGGTTTAACATGGACAAATTCCGTTTTACTTGACAAATTTTAATAAATGCGACATAATCCCGCCAATTTGGCACAAAACCTTAAAAGAAAAAAACTATCAAAATGGATAATAAAAATCCTCTATACGGGCATGTAAGAAACCTAAAATACGACATTGATGCACTTACAGTGCTAGAGCATGAAACAGACAAAAGCACCGAACTGTATGAATTTATCCTAGCCCAAAAGACAGAGAAGCTAAAAGAGATTGTAAACTTCATTCTAGAACACGAGAATGAATGGGATCAGGGCGACATAGGTGATCTAGACACTTCTAAAGAAGCAATTAAAAATATCAAACACTTCATCGGCATCATGGATGGCATGGAAAGGCTCAAAACCACAAACACACGCCCCGACATCCATAAAAGTTGCGATGATGGCATTAAAGACTGCATTGAGCATATATGCACTGCCCTAACCACATGGACGGAGGGATGGACGGAGGGTGCAAAAAGAGAAAATGCATCATTCTATAATCCCTCAACTACGCAAACAATCCCCACACCGCCCACAGAAGTTGCCCAAGTTGCCCCAACTGAAGTGGACAATCCCAAAAATACTCCACAAACCTCACTACTAGCGCACATTTCCCAAGAAGTGGCCAAAGAAACTTTACAACAAGAGCCACAACTAGGCTTAGTGGCTAAAACCCCAAAAGCACCCAACAAAACAGAAAATCTAACAGGGGAGGATATAGAATACACCCCCGTTTTAGCCAAAAATACAAGAATAGCTAATCCTAAGCAAGTTGTGATGCATAACAACATCTACAAAGTTAATCTAGGCATGCTAGGTGAATTGGAAAACAATCTATTCTTTAGCCTTTTTAATCGCCTAAAAGACAAAAAAGACACGGTGATCCGTTTTACTCACCAAGAGTTAAAGATTCTGGCGGGTGACTTAAAAATGAACAACAAAGAGTTGTATAAGGCAGTCAAACAGCTATTTAACAACATAGCTGGAGCAAACTTTGATGCCATCAAATATTTACCCGATCAATCAATGCTGGTTGACAAGGTCATGTTTTTTAGGCGTTTTACTATGAAGCTTGATAAAAATAAAAATGTTGAGTACCTAGACATACAGGTCAATGACCCCTACTTCACATACTTACTAAACGACTTAGAAGCGAACTTCACCACCATGCAACTGCAAACTTTTTTAGACATCAGTGGTAAGTATGCTAAGAATTTATTTAGACTTTTGGAGCGTTTTAAACATGCCACAGACAAGAACGGGGTTTTTAAAGTCTGTGTCTATGAGAGCAACTTACAAGGTTTCCGCGATTTTATGGGCATTCCTCCTAAATTTAAAGTCGGCGACATCGATAATCGCATATTAAACCCCATACTTAAACAACTCACCCAAAAAACCAAAAAACTAAGTCACTTTGAACCTCCCTACAAGTCAGTTAAAGTCATCAAAAACAAAGCAAGAGAAAGGGGAGCTAGGGTATTAGGCTACACCTTTGAAGTTGTCATAAACCCCGCCATGCAAGAGCTAGAAAAAGCTCTAGAAAATGCCAAAGTCCCCAGACTCAAATACTTCAGTAAAAAAGACATTAAAATCCTTAATGACTGTCTGCACAAGCATGTAGATTTAGTGTTAAAAGATAAAGAGGGCGATCCCTTTAGCATCCCCCTTGCCACCATAGAGCAGATTGTCCCCACTAAAGACAGCAAAGCTCTCATTGTCCAATTTAGAGCCCCGCCCTTAGTTGATGGACAATTAGAAGTGATGCAGCTTTACCAAGACTACACCAAATACTGCCAAGTCTGTGGACACGACTACTTCACTCTAGCCTTTGCCCACATGCAAGACTTGCTTGTCTTGATTGAGAAAACACAAGAACGCTTTAATACACCAAAAACACAACAATCCCCCACCATCAACACCACACAAAAGCCCAAATCCAAAGTGTCCATGGCATGCTCGCTCCATTTTTTGAAAACAACACTCCACAGCACAGCTTCAAACAAGTCAAGCTCATAGATACCATTTTGTCCAAAACTAATACAGAAGTGATTGCTCTATTTGAAATCATCAATGGCACAGACAAAGACTTTTATGCCGCAGAAGAACATAAAAACACATAGAAAAATTTAAAACTGATGGACAAGAATATTTTACCCATGTGTTTTCAAGCCCGCAAGACTTTTTAAACAACTTTG
>NZ_AP024822.1 GCF_019703325.1 Helicobacter sp. NHP19-012
TCGTTTGCTCTATCTTGGCAATGATGGGCTTAAGCTCTTGGTTTAACTTCTTTTCAATCTCACCTATATGTTGTTTTAAAAATCGATCCCGCCTATCTTTGGCAATGCTTTCAAAGTATTGCGGACTCATGGCATCTTTAACCCCCTTGCCAAATAGTTTTGCCATAGCGTTGATTGTAGAGAATTTTCCTGCAATCAAATCATCTGCAAGGGCTGCTAGATATGCGTGGTATTTTGCTTTCTCTTGTTCGTTTTGCTTTTTCCATTGGATCACGGCTTCGATCTCTACCCCTTTCTCTGCTTGGAGTTTCTCTAGCACGGGGCTAACGACTTGTTCTATAAAGCTTTGCAATAGGTCTTTTAGCTTGTTTGCATACTCTTGTGGCTTGGCTTTTTTCTCAAGCTCTCTCTTAGCTTGTTCTAGCTCTTGGGCGTGCTGTGTTTGTAGTGTGTCTAGGGCTTTGGCATGTTCTGTGTCTTTGTTTCTTAGCTCTTGTGCCATTTTCTCTAAGGCACTATCTTTCTCTTGTAAAGCCTTAGTGTGGCTTTGTTCTCTAAGCTCAAGCTCTTTAGTGTGCTTTTGCCTAAGCTCTTTCACAGCACTAGGGCTTAGATAGTCTTTGTATAAGGCTTTAGTGGCTGTTATCTTGTCTTCTACTTGCTCGGGACTTAAATGCTTTTCGTATTGCTTGGCAGTGGCTGTTACTTTGTCCTTTACCTGCTCAGGGCTTAAGTGGTCTTTGTATTGCTCTTGTAAGGTTTTATAGCGTTCTTTGGCTTCTCGCTCTATCTGTGTAATGCGATTTTTTAAGTCAGCAATGCTTAAGCCCTCCTCTTTTAAGGCTCTTAAGGCTTTGTAATCCTCTTGTGTAAAAAGCTTTAAATCGCCTAAGCCCTGATTAATAGCAATCATTTGCTTTCTTACACTCTCTAGTAAGGGCTTGGCTTCTTTAAGGGTGAGCTTACCTTGCTTATTTTGGGGGGCTACAAGACTTGTTAGGTCTATGAGCGTGGCTTCTAGCTCTGTGCTGTGGTCTTTGAGTTCTTGGTTCTCTTGGATTAAAGCGGTGCTCTCTTGTTGTAGTGTAGTGTTGGCTAGCTCTAGGCTAGTCTTGTCTTGTTTAAGGGTGTTTAGCTCTGCTTGGTTGCTCTTGGCACTTGCTTGTAAGTTTTGGATTTGCTCTTGGTAGTTTTTAACTTCTTTGGTTTGACTCTCATTTAGTGCAATCCGCTTGACTTTCTCTTGCTCCATGAGCTTGGCGTAAGCTCTAGGCTCAATGCGTTTAGCTCCACTGATACGCTTTTCTGTCCCCCTTTGCATGCCTAAGATTTGTGCCACTTCTGTTTGGATTTGCTTAAGCATTAAAGAAGGCACTCTTTTAAAGTTATTCTTACCCGTGTTCTCATCTAGCGTTACAAACTCCATATGGGCGTGGTGGTTGATGTGCGTATTGCCAAACTCATCTATATGCCCTTCATCTCTATGGATAGCGATTTGGTAGCATTGAATGCCGTATTTGTCTTTAAAGTGCGTGGCTAGTTTCTCTAGGTCTTGCATGGTGGTCGTGTCTTTGAGATTGACAACGGCACTATAAACATAAGTTTTTGCTTGAAACTTCTGTTTAACTTTTTGTGTATAGGCACTAATAGCCTTATCTATCATTTGTTGCTTTAGAGCTTGTGCTTCAAGACCACTTCTATTGCAGATAGAATATAATTGCCTTTCTTTAGGCAAGAGATAATTAGGGGGCGTGCTTCTATCATTGTGAAACACCTGTACGGGGTTTTTCGTGGGTTTGAAGTTGATGGATGCAATGCCTCCCATTGCTTTCTCTCTATCTAATGCTTACCTTGATCGCTATTAGATGTTTTTTGGGATTGTGTGTTGTTCTGTGGTCTCTCTCTTTGTATCCTCTTTGTATTCTTGTAACTTCTTAAGCACTTCATTGTATTTTGTGAGAGCTTCACTTTTAGACTTTTGCACTTTCTTTAACTTCTCACTAAGTCTTTCTTCTTCTGCTTCAATTTTTGTAACCACTTTGCCTAACCTAGTAAATTCAGCATGCAATTCCCGCCTGTTCATTTCATTGATGGGCTTTTTCATATGTTAATCCTTGTGCTTTGATATTGATGAAGATTTTAGCACATAATGCCAAGGCAACAACTTTTTTATATTCAAAATGCTTCTAAGTTAATTTTATTTATTAGCCCCCTGCAAGGGCAAATTATGACAACAAGCTTGCGGCGTGTCCCCGTATGGGGTCATAATTTGCAAATTATGACCCTTAACAGGGTGCGTTCGCAAGCTCACTCATAATTTGCCACTCATACGCCGTGGGGGCTTTAATAGCTTAAAGTGGTTTAAGCTGTAGAAGGCTCTATAATCGTTTTGGGCGTGTTAGGGTGTGGGGTTTGGATTGGTTTGCGGTTGTGGGGGTTTTTAGAAGTGGGGGATTTTAGTGCTGTGTTTGTCTATCCACTTTTGTAAGTCTTGCATGTTTTCAAAGATAAACACAAAATGCTCTGGGGTGTCGCAAGTGGGGACAGACAACATAAGACATGACTTACTCTATAAATTTCAAAAATAAAACAAATCAAAAGCTTATATATAGAAAAAACATGAAATGATTAAAATGAGAAAGATATTGTTTTTAATAATTCTTATAATTCTATTGTCAATTCTAGAAAAATTAGATTAGAGATTAATGGGGTGAGTGTAAGAAATATATTTGTCCTCTCTCACTCCGCATACTTCTTAAACCAGCTTTTAAGGTGCTTGACATTGGTTAAGATAAATGGGTCTAAAATCTTGTGTGGTTTGTCTATGTCTTGTATATCTACTCTAAGCCTACTTATTCTCTATGCATTGTTTTAGAGGGCTTCAAAGATTGTCAAACTAGACTGAGTAAGAGTAAAATCTAGATAGAGCTTTTAGCAAAGCGTTCAATAAAGCTGTCGGCATCGGCAAAAGTGTAGGTTAGGTATCTTCCGCTTTTATAATCAACATTACAAAGTTGTATGTGTTGTTGGTATCTTGTTGCCCATTGCGTTTCGTCACGCATGGCATCTTGATCTCTTGGAGTGATCTCAAAAAGACAAAACACCCATTTTTTATCATTCCAAAAATTGACAGCGCATAGTTTAAGTTTTTTAAACAAGTGCTCGCCAAAATCATCCACAAATAAATTGCCCACTCTGCCACAAAAGCCTATGAGCGTCTTAACTTCTTGCTGGGTGTAGTACTCTAGTTTTTTTGCTCTTTGTGCCTGTCGTTTTTTAAATTCCTTTTGGGCAATGATGGCTTTATCTAAAACGGCATTTTGTTCTTTTTTGATTTCTAAACGCCGTTTAGTGATTTCCTGTTGTCTCAGTGTGTCTGTATTTGGAGTTACATAAAAGGTGATGCCTACAATCTTGCCACCCCGTCCTGCACGGTGTTTTTCATAAAATATAGTGTTATAAGGTCTGTCGCGTAAGTCTTCATATGTTTTGCCCTGCCCTAATAGGATATCGATTTCATTTTTTGTATAGCCTAGTTCTCGGCAAGCTGGGGCTAATATGTTACTCTCAATGTCGGCTATTTTATAGCTTTTAGGGATTCCCATAAATTCACAAAACCCCACCCAATCGTTCTTATAGACAATATTTGTGAAGGTGATTTTATAAGGAGTGTTTCTAAAGCGCTCCAGCATTCTAAAAAGAGTCTTGGCGTATTTACTCTTTAAGTTCACAAAAGTATTGAGCTTAAATATGGTGAAGTCTTTGGTTAGGGCATTTAACAAATGTGTGAAGTGTTGTCCAACTTGCACTGTTAGGTGCTCGAATTCTCCACTTGATTTATGGTGCACGACACTAAAACGGCTGAAAAGGCCAATGTACTCGCTCGCCACTAAATCCTCACCAACGGGGATCAGCACTTCAAAGTGAGCGGCGATGAGTTTTTTACTCAGAGACTTAGCTAAGGTGGTTAATTTAGCCCCACTGAAAGTTTTAAGCCCCACGATGTGGCGTAAGTCTTTGGCTGTAAAATGGACAATGATGTCTTTTTTGTTTTTCACTTTGTCGCATATGCTGTAGAGTAGGTTGTTTTCTAAAGCCGTTAAACTGCCTAAATTTACTTTGTAGATGTTGTTGTGCATCCAAACATCCCCGGGATTGCACACCTTTAAATCTTTGGCAAAAGCCACAACCGCCAAATTTTGTTGTTGCTCTTGGGTTGGGGTTTTTGCAGTAGAAGCGACTTCAATGGCGGGGATTTTGACTTTGTCTGGCTGTGTGGAGATGACTTCTGTGGTCTGCGAGTTGCAATGACTAACATTTTCTTTTTCTAACCAGCCAGTCCATGTGTTGAGCGTTGTTGCCATCTTCTCAATGCAGTCAGCGATCCCATCTTTTAAACCTTGTTTTACGCCAGAACGGGTTGCGTTCTGTAAAATTGCCTCCAAATCGCTGATTTGCTTTGCAATGTGTTTTAAATCTTTAATGGCATGTTGTGAAGTGTCGTTGCTTTCTGCACCATCTATATTCCCCTCATTTGCTAGTATGATTGCCACTATCTCCCTCACAATTTGTGATTTTTCTGGGAATAGCTTAACGAGCGTAGCGGGATTTTGATTGCTTTGTGTCTCCAAAATACCGATTGCATCCAAGTCGTACTTCAGGGCTTTGAGCCGACTCAATTGAGTCTCATCTACTTTCTTAGAAAACATTACTTCATCTTTAAATATCTTTAAATCTAGTTTTTTCTAGGCAATTTTAGCATATATCAACTAATTTAAGAAATATTACCCCTTAAAAAGCCGAAAAAATGGGCTCTAAAAACTAAATTTTTATAGGTTTTAGACAAAATTAGTTATTTTCTGTAGATAAAATTAGTTGAAAAGTAGATAAATTTAGTTGAAAAACGAAAAAAAAATACTCGCGAACCCCGTGCCATGCGCTGTTTGTGAGGCACTTTTTTTTGGCGTACAATAAGGATTACAATAAGTTATAAAAATAATTACGACGAAAAAATTTTTTTTGAAATTTTTAGGTCAATTTTCTTAAGGTAAGCCAAGCTTGCGCTTGGCATTTATTTGGATTTTTCTTGGGGGGCAAGCCCCCCAAACCCCCAAGAGAGGGCTTTGAAGTGAGAGATTAGTTTGTGTTGTGGCTGTATCACGCCCTTGCAGTTAAAGAAGGCTTTGGGGGTTTTGAAATGAGAATTTGCGTTTAAAGGCTCTGTAATCGCTTTGGAGTGTTAAAAGGTATTTGGATAGCCAAAGGGCAAGATTGCGGTTTATGACCCCTTTACGGGTTTAAAAAGGCTATCCACATAATCACGCAAAAGCCCGAAATGTCTAGCGCTACCAAAAACGCCCTAAATCTTTGTTCCAAAACCTAAAACCTGCATTTTGCGTTTAAAAGCCCGTAGAGCGTTAAGACAGGTTAAAGAGTTCAAACTATGGGTTAGGGGTGTTGTTGCGATTGTGGAGCATTCTAGTGGGGTAGAAAGTGTATTCAAGTAAGTTGAATTTTTATGGTTCTTTTAGAGTTTGTGTTTATGAATTGTGGATTAGGTTCTTAGAGTTCTGGTAACCTTTAATCGTCATCGCATCCATCAATAAAGTCTGCAGTTGCTTCTGTACCAGTTTCAATTCCTCTGAAGGCATGCTGAAACACTCTGCCATCTGTAGTATAAATTTCTATAGAGTTAAGTTGCAAGACAGAACACCCTACTTGAAGAATGAGCGGTTCATTATAAGCTAAATTTCCTCCATGACTTGCTCTTGTAATTTGAAAATTATTACAAGATTTCCCTCCGTTGAAACTTATTTTCCTAATGTTTAATCTGCTATTGGTCTTAGAAACAATTTTCACAGAAGCAGTACCAATAGGCATACCAAAAAGTGTTAATTCCCATGTTCTTACACAAAAATCTAATTTATCTGCATATAGATTTGTGGGCAAACCAACAATGATAAGATAACTCGCCAAGAGATTTTTAATCAAAAACTTTAGCAAACTCATGCCAAACTCCCAAGGTAAAGACTAACAACACAACTCTAAAACGCATTTTAACTCAGTAGTCTTTTGTGTGGTTTAAGAGCCTTATTTCACTTCACACACGAAAATATATTCTTTGTGGGCTTCAAACTCTGTTTTACCTGCACTGAAGGCTTTAAAAGGAAACTCATGGGTGGTGAGCTTGCCACAGCTTTGCAAGATTGTGCTGATCTCTTGGAGCGTGATTTTATTTTGGCTAGAGTTGGATTTAGAAGTGTAGGTGTTGTTGTAGGTTACAACAAGGGCTTTTGTTTTGGGGGCTAGGGCTTGGACTAGGTTTTTAAAGGCAATCTTTGCTTCCACTTTGCAATAGGCACTCATGTTTTCAGGCTGTGGCTTTAGGGCTTGTCCGTAAAGCTTGGGTTGGTTGTTTTTGGCAAGCGTCTCTAAAAGGTGGTAAAACCTTGAATACTGCCTTGAGTTGTAGGGGGGGTCTATGAAGGCGATGGCAATGGGGATGTCTAGGTTTTTGGCTAGGGTGTTGGCATCCATTTGGCGGATGTCTATGATGTGGGGGGTTTGTATGGGTTGTATTGGCACAAATTTAAATCGATCTTGCGGGGGTGTGTTTTTTCGGTAGGCATCGTAATGCCCCACGGTGTTTGCAATCTTGTCTACACTAAAGAGCAAACTAGCAAGTAGAATATAAAACTCTTTTTGGGTGATGGCATGGGTGTGGCGTAGGCGGTCTATGTCGCTACGGATGAAGCCTATTTTTTGAGCGTCTAGAAGGCTAAAAAACTTGCCCCCAAAGTGTTTAGAGTAGTAATTATCCTCTAGATGGTCAAGGGCATTGTAGCGGTCGTGTAGGCTGTTTAAAAGGGCTTGGTTGAAAGGCTCTTGGCTCAAAAAAGCTTGGTAGATGGCATGGTTAGCGTGCAAAAAATCATTGAGAATGAAATGCGTGAAAGAGTTTTGGCGGATAAAAAATTCACTCACCACGCCCGTCCCTGCAAAGACATCAAAGAAAACCTTGTTTTTCTGTTTTTCTAGGCTTGGGATGCTTGCTATGACAGCACCGATCTCATTTAGGATTTTTGTCTTAGCCCCCGTGTATCGGCGGTTGGCAATGTTAAAACAGGGGCTAGCCATGCAAAAGCTCAGCGATGTGAATTGTGTTTTGAAGCCCTTTGATGAAGCCTTTGATGTCTAGGTTGCAAATCTCTAGGTTTTCATCGTGCTTGACAAATCGGGCGTATCGTTGGCAATCCTCGTGGATTTTAGGAGCGATGAAAAGGGCAAAGTTGTGTTTGCTTGGATGCTGTGTCTTTTCATCAGCCAAGTGTCTTGCTATGGGGATGAGCTCGTTTGCCAGTTGGGCACGCCCACACAGCAAGCTCACTTCAGCGATGGCATGTGTGCTTGGGTCATAGCATAGGATGTCTGGCTTGCCCCCACTGGCATGGCTTGTCGGCAAACCCTCATCATCTACGCTGTAATTTGGCAAGACTTCCAAATTCTTATAAGCTTGTTTTAGGGCAATGCTTGTAAGAAACTCTAGTCTTGTTGGCTCAGGGATGAGTTTAAAAAGGGTGTCTTTGCTAGATTTTTTGCCATTAAGATTTTCTAGCTCGTCAAAAATTTGTTTTGGGGTGTAGGTGTTAGAAAAATGCTGTAGGGTCTTAAGCTTGACGCTTTCTTGGGTCGTGGGGTCTATGCTTGTAGAGATGTCTAGGATTACGCCATCGATTGTCCCCATGTAATTGAAGTAAGATAGGCGATCCTTGTGTTTGAGGTAGTTGGTGTAGTGTTGGATGACATAGTCGGCTTTTGCACTCTCAAAAGTGTTGATGTCAATGAAAAACCCACCACCTCTTAAGGTGATGAGCTGTGTTTGACGCATTTTGCGGATGTAATCATCTACACCTTCTTGGCACACCTGCGACTTTTTAAAGCGGTTGGTGTTGGTGCTTTCTAAGAGCTTTAGGGCTTTTTCATAGATGAGATCATCGCTGTATTGAAAATGTGGGTTGGCGTATCTAAAGTCTAGGATATAGTCAGCTAAAGCCTTGTGGTCGCCATCTTGCCAGCACAGCAGAAAGGGGATTTCTTGGGTGTGGATTTTAGAGTCGCCTGTTTTTTCTTTCAGCACACGCATGGTGTTTAGCAATAGGGGCAGGGGGGCGTTTTCGTTACGCACACGCCTAAAGGGGTTATTGCGTTGGTATTTCATTAGGGCATTGAGAAACACCCCAGCAACACGCACACCATCCTCCCCTTCTGTTTGCACGGCATTGATGAGAATATGCCCCACATTAGAGATGAGGAGGGGCTTACCCATTTGGTAGTAACAAAAGCCCAGCTCCTTAGAGAGTTTATACCAAGTGTCAAAACGACTCTCCCATCCATGCTCAAAGCCAGCCTCTTTGTGATCTTGTGGAGAGTTGATGATGATCTCTTGGATTTCAGTTTGGTTAAACTCTAAGCCATTTTTTAATTTTTCTTTATAAAACTTCCTTTCGTATTCGGTTTCATAAAGCCTCTCTTGGATTAAAAGGGCGACAATTTGCATAATCAAGGCGTGCGTTAGGGTGCGGTTTTCAAAACGGGCAAGCACTTCTAAAAACGCTGCAATGCGTTTGGGGTTACGCATCGTGGTGCTGAAGGATAAGATTTTATACTTGGGTTTCTTAGGCATTGGTGATGTAAATCTCTCTAGAGTTTTTCTTAAGGCTATTGTCTTTAAAGCTGATGTAATTGCTTTGGATTTCAAAAGTCTTGTAGCTTTTGGCAAATTCAAGCAAATAGGGGTTTTCTTGCCCCTTGTGCGTGGCTAGGTTTGAAAGCCCCCATGCCACGCCCCCAGCGTCCAAATCTTGCAATAGGGCGTATAAGTCTTGCTCTTGCTTAACCCCCCACAGCTTGTTATACTCGCTCCCACTGATGAGATAGGGGGGGTCGCAATACACAAAATCCCCCTTTTTAAACGCAATGCCCCCCAAAAAGTCCTTAAAGTCTAGGCTAAAAAATTGGAGTTGTTTGGTTTTGGTGTGCTCAAAATAGGCTTTTAAAGCCCCCACCACATTGCGGTTAAAATCCACATTGCCCACGGGTAAGTTAAAGTCCCCCTTGGCGTTGAAACGCAACATGTGGTTAAAGCCATAGATCAAGAGCAAGTAGAGCGTCTCCATGTCTTGCTTGTGGGCGTTGAAGTCTGCCCTTAAACGCTCGTATGCGATTTTGTTGTAATGGGCGAAGTAGGTTTTTTTGTGGGTTTGTCTTAGGGCAAAGGGGGGGATGTGGTCTTGAAAAGAGCAGGACAGCCCATAGGCTTGGATTTTCTTAAGGATTTTGCTTAAGAATGACTGAAAATCTTGGGCGATGAGAGCTTGATGTAGCCTGATGATGTAGGGGTTGATGTCGTTGAGTAGGTAGGTTTGGGCTTTGGTGTTTAAAAACGAGCTACCCCCACCCACAAAGGGCTCAATTAGGCGTTTAATGTGGATGGGGAATAGGGGTCTTAATTGGGGCATGAGCTTGTATTTATCGCCCACATAAAAGAGTGGGGAGCGTAGAGTTAAGGGGGGTTTTTGGGTGTCAAATAGGGTTTTTGGTGGGGTTTTGATGGCGGTTTTCATTTTGTCCTTGTGGGCTCTTACATTTTAAAGCTGTTGTGTGGAGTTTAGCACACCAATACTTATGCTCTTAGGCTGTGAGATGATTTTGTTTGCTAGCTACCCCTTCTTAGGCTTTCTGCCCCTTGTCTTTTTATTTTCTTGGGTTTCTTGGGGTTTTTGTGGCTTAGAAGTGTTTAGCCCTTGCTGTTGCTCTGTTTGTGCGTCTTGTGCGTCTTGTGCGTCTTGCTCTGTTTGTGGAGTTTGTATGCCTTGTGTATTGTCTTGGTTTGCTTTTGGGGGTTGTGTGTCTTGGGTGCCTTGCGGGGCTTGTTCGCTTTGTGTGTCTTGTGGGGTTTGTGGGGTTTGGCTTTGAGCTTGTGGGCTAGCTTCATTCTTTATACCCCCTTGCTCCCCTTGTGTGTCTTGCTCTTGGCTCTCTGTGGGGGCTTGCTCTTTCTGCTCTCTCTGTGCTTGTTTCTCTCTTTTGGTTTGGGTGGCTTGCGTGGTTATCACCACTCCTTGCCCTAGATTTTTTCTAGGTCGTCCCACAGGTCTTTTACCCATAAGCTCTGCTGTCAGCATTTTTTTGTTTTTGTTGGATAAGTTTAAAAGGTGCTTAAAGCCCTCTTGAATCTCTAGGGCTTCTTCAAACAACTCTAATAACCCAGCTTGTTTCATTTTTTCTTTAATCTCTTGCAAACGCAAGGCGTAATGGGTGATGTCCTCTGTAGAGTTAATGTCAAACATAGCAAGCTCCCTTTTGGTTGTTGTGTGGCGAGCATTGTAACAAAAAATAATTAATGAAAATTGATATTGTAAAATAATTCTAAAATTAGATAATTAACTAATTAATTAATAATTTTAATTTAAATTAATTTATAATATTAAATATTGATAAAAATATTTATTTTATTAAACATTGAAATA
Organism: Helicobacter sp. NHP19-012; assembly: GCF_019703325.1. NCBI lineage: Bacteria > Pseudomonadati > Campylobacterota > Epsilonproteobacteria > Campylobacterales > Helicobacteraceae > Helicobacter > Helicobacter gastrofelis. The sequence continues at coordinate 10,530 of NZ_AP024822.1, forward strand.
AAAACAAAAATAAAAATGATTAAACCATTGCCATAAAGACCATAAATAAGCACTTTATGCTTGTTCTTGCAAGGGATTGATTAGGGTTTTTTGTGTGCTAAAATATCTAAAAATGCTCTTAAAAAATATGACAAATTAGGCACGCCTTTTATAAGAGTTTTACAAAAATTCAAGGGATAAAATCTAAAAAGTATTAAATATATTGACATATTTTTTTGCAATATTTTTAATGAAAATTCTTTGTATTTTGTCTATAAATTCTCTGTGATTTTTCTGTGATTTTCTACAAAACAACACAAAAAGAAAGGCACTAAATGTGCTTGCCCCCACTCCCCTTTTGCTCTTGCTCTTGTAGCTTTTGTTGCTCTTGTTTGGCTTTCACCTGTGCTAAAGCTTCGGGCAACTCCTCTCTAAGACGAGCAAGGTCGTTTAATGCATTACTGGCTTTGATTTCTAACGCCTGAGCCACTTCGGGGCTTATCTTGCCTATTTCGGCAATCTTTGCATACACAACGCCCCCCAGCCTATCCAAAGCCCCCAAATCGTTTTGCATGCCCTTTAACTCTACCTTTGTCGCCTCAAGCTCTGTCTTTGTGGTGTCTAAGTCGCTCTGTGTGGTTTGTAGCTTGTCTTTTGTAGTCTGTAGCTCTGCCTTGGCTGTATCTAGCTCATCTTTAAGCTTTGTGTTCTCGGCAACACTCTTTCTAAGGACTTCTTTATTTGCGTGGGCTTCTTGCAACTCTCGTTTTGTGTTTTCTTTTTCTTGCTCTAGAGAGTTAATCTTACTTTGTAACTGCTTTTTGTCGTATTCAAGGCTATCTACCTGCCTTTGAGCTTGACTGAGTTCTGCTCCATACTCTGCACTCCCCTTAAACTCTGTGGCAA
>NZ_AP024823.1 GCF_019703325.1 Helicobacter sp. NHP19-012
AAGCATTGTTGTGCACACCGATGAGATTGGGCTGAAAATAGGGGAATGTTTGGGGGTTTAGAATCCATGCTGTCACTTTGTTGTATGCCATGGCAAGCCTCTCTCCAGCTTTGCTATGCCATAAATCATAGCCATTCTCAAAAAGCAACTCCCCCGAGATCGTGAGCGCAAGAAGGGCAAAATTTGTGTAGGCTATGCCCTTGATACCCTTTGTGGGACCGCCATGGTAATTGCTCGTGTTGCTCCTAGTGATCGCATTGCCTATGACCCCATCGCTATCTATGGCTACAAATATCCACTCTTGCCATCTCTTGGCACTTTTTCGCAAGAGCGCGTTGTCACCTAGCACGAGCGCGGAAGTAATATCAAAGAGTATACCCCACGCCCCATGATTGGTATTAAGATGAGATTGCGAATAGCCCAACATTGCTTTGACAAACTTCTCATACTCCAGAATGGGGAAATCTTTTTTGATAAATACATATGCCATGTTCATGTAGGGCAAGTAGAAATTCACATTGTCTTGGCTTTGGTGTGTGTCTGCACTTTGCAGTGTTTTAGCCCAGGCATTCAAGATATATCTAGCTCTCAAGCCATATTGTTGATTCTTGCTAACATGAAAACCCAGGGCAAAATCATAGGCCATGGTAGCAGATTTTTTAAAACTCTTAGTGCATTGATCTGGTTGGCGCACCCCTGTGGGCGTGTAGTGGCGCTGGGCATTAAGATGCGCACAGGGTCGGATTTCTTTGGTGAGCCTTGTAACAAGATGGAGTTTCTCTGGCAAGTTTATCGCTTTAAAATCCTTAAAAAAGTAGTCTTGCTGGGCATGGGCTTGGGCACAAACAAACAATAAGGGCAAAACAAATCTCTTCATGTACCATCTCCACTTGGTGTATCACACCCATGTCTTAGAAACAAACCGGGTCTTAACCGGTTTTATAGTATGTTTTATAATATAATTCTAACATGGAATGTGTGAATTTAAATAGCGACTTAAGAGCAAAGGCTAATAGCTAGGGTTGCACTCACGGGATTTAGCCCCCTAACCTTAAGAAAAAGCTTAAACAGATAAACCCGCAAAAAAAAATAGGAAATTGCCAAACCTTAAGCTTAAAAGTGCCGTTTTTAAACCGCACCCCACGAAACCCCACGATAAGGGCATTTCTAGGCATTTTCTCCCCCGTCTCTAACCCTTGCCAACCGCCTAAAATAGGGCACATATCGCTTAAACCCATCTAAAATGCCCTACAATCGCTTTGACCCCCAAAAGAATACCAACATAGCACCCCCCCCTCATCTTTTCGTTTAACGAGGCTTCTACGAGGCTAAAAACGCCATTGTTTCTTTCAAGTCACGATTGACATGCCAAAGTCTAATTTTGAGAACACAGAACAAGGGCTAAAAGCTCTAGCGTCTTTTGGCAAAAAAACGCTGGTTGGTTGAGAATCCATGTGCCTTACAAGATTCGAGAGTCTTTGGGTGTTGCAAAATCTCTGTGTGGCTTTTAGCCTTGTTATCTTGTAAAAAAATCCTCCATTCCACTTAGTTTCACTTAGCCTAGGTGTATCTATGTGGAGTGGAGGTTTTTTTTTTTTTGTTTGAGGTTTGGGGGTTTAGGGGGTATTTTCTCTTTTATCTCGCGCGCGTAGCACTGAGCGTGTGCTAGCACTTAGACTCGCCTAGCGTCAGCGATTAGGCGATAGCACTAAAAGTGCGTGTAGCTACACGCCGCCAGTGTAGCACGCAGTGCTAAGTGTAATTACGCGCGCGCGTTCCTATAATGCGATTTTGAAAATTCACGGAGTGCCCTATTTATGGGACATACTTTTACGCGTGTGTGTCATACTTTTAAAAGCTACTACCAAACTTTTACGCCATTAAAAATACAAATTCCCACTATTTGGGGGTTTATTTTAACAAACTTTTATACAGATTTAGCTAATAAGTTTGTTGATTTTTTAGTAAAAGTATGGTATGCTTTTGGGCACAATAGGAATATAAAACGAAAGGAGTTTTGAGATGGCGAGTTCAAGAAAAAAAGACTGGAGAGATGAAGTAAAACGCGTTTCCTTGAGTGAGGAGGATTTAAAGGAATGGCATTGCCTGAAACACCTTAATCGTATTGTGCCCATCGCGCCCAAAGAGGACGAGGCTAGGTTTGACGGCAAAACATGGGAGGAAGTTAAAGAGATAGTTTCCAACACGCCTATTGGCACACCGGTAGGTCAGTTTGAGGAGGAAGTTTCGTTTAGTGCGTGGGAAAATGCGTTTAGGGTGCGTGGCATGCTGGCTTCTAAGCTTTGTGCAATGGATGAGCTCCCTGATCCTGAGTTCTTGCTACAAGGTTTCAAAAGAGGCACTTGTGGGTTACTCAGCTCAAGCGGGGGGGGTGGTAAAAGCTTTTTGGCTCTAACAATAGCGATGAGTATGGCAGACACCACACACACGCTCCCTAGTCTCAATGGTTTGGTGCAATCACGCGGGGGGGTGCTCTACTTGAGTAACGAGGACGATAAAGATGTGATTGATTATCGGGTGTGGCGCATTTTACAGCATAGGATAGATCAGGGCTTCATCACCAACCCCAACCCTGTGGCAAAGAGTCTAGATCATAACTTTATTCCCATTGATGTTGTGGCGGGGTTTAGGAGAGAGGCAAAGTTTCTCATCGCAGAGGGCAACCGCGTTAAGAACACGGGACTAGCACGCGCCCTAGAAATATTGATTAAGGAGAAACGCCATAAATATGACTTAGACATCAAGCTTGTCATCTTAGACACCCTTAGTCGCTTCCACGCCCTTGATGAAAACTCCAACAAAGAGATGACGCTTTTAGTAGGTCTTTTGGGAGATTTAGCGCGCTCGGCTAATGTCGGCATTTTGATGATCCACCACTCTAGCAAAATAGGCGCGATGAACTACAAGAATGAGAGTGCCAGCGCAAGAGGTGCGAGTGCTCTAGTAGATAATGTCCGCTACCACTTGACGATGAGCTCTGTAACACTCCAAAAGAAAAGCAGTCTCTCTAAGGATAAAGCGGAAGTGGCGACTTTTGAGGAGGAGGACAGAGAGAATTTAGAAGCCATTTTTGAGAATGAGGAAAACAAGGATGAGAAGATAGAGGGGCTACAAGCACTCGCGCAAAACAAAAATTTAGTGCGTTTGAACTTCAGCAAACAGAACTTAGGGAAAAGCACCACGCCCTTGTATTTTACCCGTTTGGGATATGGAGTTTTAGATGTCGTTAAGGAGTTAGATGTCGTTAAGGAGGAAGCCACCCCCGAAGATGGCTTTCCTTTTTAAAACCAAAAGCACGAGATTATAGCACAGGAATGTTGAGGAGTGTGTGAAAATGGCAACAGATAGGGTGATGGATAACATAACCAGAGCATTGGAAGCATCGCAAGGGCGACGAACGCAAAAGAGTGTCAAGTTTAAACCCCCCAAAGAGTTTTTTACCACCAGCGTGGCGGAGTGTGCTACTTCCCTATTCGCGCCCATTAGTGAGCAAAAAAGAGGCAAACAAAGCGATTTAGATCACAAGTTGCCAAGAACAATTCAATGGAGAAAACGCAACTATAAGCTCACGCAAACGCTTTTGAGGATGTCGCACAAGACAATCTTAGAATGCCTATTAGCCTTGAGCTGTGAGGAGAAATTCAAGGGCTTTGAGCCAAAGAGCGGGCAACTCAAAATCACCACAACGCGGTATGTCTTGACGCAATTAATCTTTGGGGGTTGTGCGCCTAACCACTACAAGTTCCTAGAACGGGGGCTAGAGGACTTACAACACGCGCGGATTGATGGTTGGGCGATTGTGAGCGATGTCATCAGCAAAGACACACAGCTAGAAGTTTGGCTATCTAAGGAGTATTTGGACTTCGTGCAAAAGGGCACTCCCATTGACAGGCGACACTATCACAACGGCTTTGCCACTCTCAAACAAGTCAAACTAAAACACCGCGCGGCTGTGGTTGCGATTTTGCAATCTGTGCTCAAGGATAAGCCACGATATGGAAAATACGGCTGGTTTGGACGGAGCTTAGAGGGGGTGATGCAAGAGCTCGACATCCCTGAGTTTTACACCCCTAGACAAGCCGTTGAGATCAAAAGCAACTTCAAAAACCAGCTTTTCCTAGATGTGTTGATGGAGCACTTGCGTATTGAGGTTGTGCCTACCACAGATAGACGGGATTGGGTGATAAGACCGCACAAGATGAAAGTCAAGGAGCACACATGAGTAAATTCGCTATTAGTCTATCAAACCCGAGCAACTACCATGCGTTGGATCATTGGCAAGTCATAGAGCTTGAGAAGTGGCAAGATGTGTTGTTGCATGCAATCAGCTACGATGTTTCTGTGGCACACTTTAGCCTAGACTACTCTACTAAGCACCAGCGCAGTGGCGAGAATGTGTTAGCCTTGCACCCGTTTCTCTTTTACGATGTAGATAACGACAAGGATAGCAAGAAGCAACCACTAAGTATCAAGGGCGCGCGTGATCTGTTGAAGCATTATGGCATTGCCTTTGGTATTGTGCCCTCACGCAACTACAAGAAACTCAAAGAGAATGATTCACGCCCTGATGTAGAACGCTTTAGGATTATCATCCCTCTTGAGAGCCCACCACCCATTGAGCTTATTAAGGACAAAGAGTTGTTTCGCAAATTCCAAGAGATATTTGCACAGAAGCTAGGGCTAATTGCCTATGTGGATGACGCACCTTTGAGAGATATGGCACGCTACTACGCTAGACACACAACACCACCACTAATAGACTCTATTGTCGTGCAAGGGCGTTTAACACGCGTGGATAAGATTTTTCAAATGGCAACACAAGAGCTCATCCAAGAACGCCAAGAGCAAGAGGCACGCAGAGCAGAACACAAACCCTTTATACCGCCTAAATCATCGCAAACTACATCTAGTAGCCACGGACACATCGTTATCGCCGATAAGGACAGAATTAACGCTATCCACATCGCTGATCTCATCAACACGCTAGAGGGAATAGTGCGAGAATACAAAGAGGGGACTTATCGCATGATTAAAACCGCCACGGCTAAGTATTCTATCACAGATGATAACATCGCTTACGACTTTAAGAGCGGTAAGAAGTATGGCGTGTATGCCTATCTTGCAGAGAAATTTGACACACCCGTATGGAACAACATTGCCCGCAAATTAGGAAAGCTAATGGGCTGTGAGTTTCTTGTGCCTGATCCAGCCTTTGGTGTCGTGCTTAGAAACGCGATGGCTAGAGCGCATAGCCGACAAGAAGTAGAACGCACGCTCAAAGCGCATTATGGAGTGGTGTTTGTTAGGTTTGAATACAACTACATCAGGGTAGCAGATCAGTGCTTAGACTATCCAAGTGCGGAAGACAGAAAACACTATTTAGCATTGCCACCTATCACTTAGAAGCCCCGCAGGGCAAACTAGCCAAACGAGCTTGCGAAGTGTCTTGCGTAGCAAGTGGATAGTTTGCAAATTATCCACCTTGCAGGTGTCGCTCACAAGTTCGCTATAATTTGCTACTCAAACGCCGTAGGGGCTTAAAGTCTTGGTATAATAAGACATCTTAATACAAGGATTTATGATGTTACCACAGAATAACTTACAAACGGACAGCGAAACACAGGCCACTAGCACACAATCGCAATCTTTAGTGCCCGCTAAAGTTTCTACAGGCAAGAAAGACAAGAAGCCTAAGAAGCCTTTAACTGAATTGACAGAGCGGGAGTTACAGCGAAAACTCAACATTGTGTGGGAACAAAAGCGAAAGTAGAAGCCGAGAAAATAAATTTAGAAAAACAACTGGCTAAGATTGATAAGCAACTTGAGTTGTTAAAGGTGCAGGAGGATGAGTTAGACAACGCGCGTCATAAGGTAGCACAAAAGAAAGCACCAAAGAAATAGTCTTTTAAAAGGAGGGCGGGGTAATGGGTAACACATCCTCAATCAACTTCAAGCAAACTAAGAACAAAGTCCAAACACAACATAATGACCGCTCAAAAGAACCCAGCTACTTACTACCGCAAGAAGATGTTGAAAAAGTGGGCGGTGGTGTAGAAGTTAATAGGAGCGCAGATCAAGCAGAGGCTTTAAAGAATGCTATTGTCAAAAAGCCATACTAGATTACAAAGAGCATGTAGGGCAGAAGTTTAGAGCTACAAGCTATCTTTGGAGTGCCGTTGTCAATATTAAGCCCGACACCACTATGCAGGACTTAGAAAGGCTAGCCGACCACTTTAAAACCAAATACGGGTTTCAATGCTACCAAATCGCTATCCACAGAGATGAGGGACATAAAGATGAGGAGGGCAACATCCGCCTTAACCAACACGCACACTTAGAGTTTGTTACGCTAGATGAGAATACGGGCAAGAGTTTGTTTAGAGGCAACTTGCAAAAACCTAAAGCTTTAAGTCAAATCCAAACCGAGACCGCCGACATCTTAGGCATGCAAAGGGGTGAGGCTGTGAAAAAGAGTGGCAGAAAACGCATTGAGCCTAGAGCTTACGCCCAGTTGATGAATGAGACAAGGCAGAAACACAATGCAGTTGTTGAGAAGTTAAACCGAGACCACTCTAAAGAACTTGGGGATTATAACGCGCAGAAGAAAGAGGAATTAGGCAGACTTATTGAAACGCTTGACATCTTTTATGATCTGTCCGGCTTAATCACAGAACAAGACCGCGCTGGCATTCACATAACTTGGGATAACATAGTAAGCGAGACAGAGGTGCTGGCTAAGAGGGCTGTAAGGCGTTATGCAGATCGAGAGGCTACCCTAACCCAAGAGAAGCAAGAGCTTGAAACTTCTAATGCCGAGCTCAACAAGGAAAACAACAAGCTGGCACGCATTAACACAATCGTAGGCAGACAACGCGATAACTTCGAGCAACAGAAACAAGAGCTAGAAGCCAACAACGAGGAGCTATTAGCCACACTCACAACCACGCTCACAGACCTAACGGGTTTTGTAGCACCACATGACAAGAAGCTCACCATTAAAGAGATTAAACCCTTACTTGAGAATGTAAGACTGCAATGGAAAGACATTAATCAACGCTTAGGTGAATACAAAATCTTTACACAAGGAGATTATAAGGCGTTGCGGGCGTTAAAAGATGAGGGCTTAAACATTGATGATCTAAAGAAGCGCATTGTCGCCCTAGAGCAAGAGGCTAAAGAGCACAAGGAAGCTTATAAAGCCCTGCAAGAGCAATACAAAGACTATCTAAGCCCCGAAGCCGCCCAAGAGCTCACAGACGCTAAGACAAAAGCAGAGACCGCCCTAGCAGACTTACAAACAACACACAAGGCGTTAGAGGCCAAATACAGCGCGCTAGAGACCAGCCAAACAAGCAACACCCCAGAGCTTGAGGACTTGAGGCAGAAACACACCAAAGAGCTTGAGAAATTAAACACCGCCCACACCAAAGCAGTTGAGGATTTGAATGCCGCTAGCGCGCTGAAAGATAAGCAGATCGTAGAGCTTACAGCCCAAAAGCAAGAGGCAGAGCAAAAGGCTAGCAGTTTAGAGAAAGAGAATGAGGCACTGAGAAAAAGCCAGTATGTCGTAAATGTCTATGCAAACAGCCGTCTTAGAAACAGCCTTAACCATGAGCGCTTTTTTGCAGTGGCTAGACATCAGGGATACCCCGTTGTGGGCTTTTTAGTGGGGAAACGCATTTGCTATTTTGCCTTGAAAGAGCCCGAATGGGAAGATTTGAAGGGGCGTGGGTTATTTTTTGGTAGAGCTGAAAAACCCGACTATGAAGCTTTGCTACTAGAAACCATCAAACGCTACTACGCCAAATTGCTGGACTGGGTAGGGGGAAACAATGTGTTAGAAGGAGTGGACTGGAAAGACGGCTAGAGATTGTAGAAAGGGACGATGACAAGGGGGTAGAGGGCTTGAGCGTTGGGGGCGATGTGGATTTAGCGACCGCTATAGAGAAGTGCTATGACTACGACAGACTCGCCCATTGGCAAGAGAAAGAAGGGGAGGGTATCCTAGAAAATGTGAGAACCCCCCCGCCCGCTTTTAAACTTTTGAAACAAGGATAGCCCCCGTATGGTTTAAACCACGCCTTGAGGGACTGAATATCCGCCTTTACGACTTCTTAGGCAAAGATTTACCGCAGATTGATGTTGTGGCTTTTAAAGACGACTGGGGGCTTATGCGTGAGACCATGGATTACATCGCTAGCCTAAACAGACAAAAGCTTAGGGACACGCACAAAGAGAAAAGACAACAACACGCAAAAGGCTGGTATGCAAGGAGCAAAGTAGAAAAGCGGGCGAAACAAAGAGCACAAGAGCAAGCCAAACAGACCAAAGATGACACCCCCACACCCAGCAAAAGCAAGCCCACGCCTAAACCCACAGAGCCACTCAAAAGCCCACAGCCCACGCAGAGCACGACACCTAAGAAGCCTTTGGGGATGTAACCTTTAACGCCCGTTTTATGTTTCTTATAAATTACACTTAAAGGGTTGCCTAACTTCAACCATAGAAATATCTTAAAACAAGGGTTAAAGTGCAATGCGTAGAAAAGTAGAAAAGACAGCTAGTCGGGTGTTTGCCTACATCCGTGTATCCACAGAAAAGCAAGACATGCATAGCCAAGACCACGCCATAGAGTGTTACGCCCAACAACACAGACTTAGCATAGATGAGAAAATCGCCATTGAGATCAGCGCGACCAAGACACAGGCTAAAAGACGCATTGAGGAACTGAAAGCCAAGCTCCAAAAGGGGGATTTACTCATTGCCACTGAGATCAGCCGATTAGGGCGCACCATGCACGAGATCATCAACTTGTTGCTAGAGCTGGATAAGCGGGGCATTAAGTTTGTATTCATACGCCAACCCGAACTCTCAAATTGCAACAACGCCACTTCTAAACTCTTGCTAGCCATTTACGCCTATCTAGCAGAAGCAGAAAGAGAGCTCATCAGCGAACGCACTAAGGCAGGACTACAAGCACTCAAAGCTAAGGGCAAAAAGCTAGGCTGGCAAAAAGGACGGCTACGCAAACACCCCCAATACGACCCACACCTAGACTACATCCGCGTGTTGCGCGCTAAAGGATTAGGCTACATGGCTATCTACAAGATGTTGGATGTGCCTACCAAAGGCGTGTATGGCGGTTTTCTCAAGTGGTGCAAACGGCGAGGAGTTTGATCTCACACACGCGCAAATATAGATGACAATGCTGGTAAAAAAGGAATTTTAAAGCGATCCTAGAGCGCGCCAGATGCCAACCTAACTGGCGATCCATGCTGTTTGGTGGGATATCTATGGTGATCTAAGCTTGAGTCTAAAGCCATCTTCGTGCAAATCACCCTGGGCG
>NZ_AP024824.1 GCF_019703325.1 Helicobacter sp. NHP19-012
AGGTGTCAATGGCTTTGTCTATGATCCGCTGTTTTAATACCAAAGCCTCATCGCCACTTCTATCACATAAAAAATAAAACTCTCGCAATTTCCACTCAGTGTATGACATTTGGGTCAATAAATAATTTGGCGGGGTCGTGCGGTCATTGTGAAAAACCTGCACGGGGTTTTTAGTGGGCTTGAAGTTAATTGAAGCGATTGATCCCATTACTCATCATCTAATGCGTGTGTGTTGTTTCGGGGCTTACCTACCCTTCCTCACCAAAATGGATTTCTCCCTTGTTGTTTTGTGTTTGCGTAGTCGCCACTTGTTTTTGTTCGGTTACCGCCTTTTTGTTATTAACCGCCACTTCTGTTTGTTTTTGTTCTGTTACGACTTTTTTACTTTCTGTCGCCTCCTTGCTCTCTACTACCATAACCCCTTCTAATTCTGCTACACGATTAAACGCCTTTTTTCTATCTGCCTTAAAATTATCCACTTGCGCTTTTAACTTCTCTGTTTTTTTATCTAATGCCCTCAATTCGGTTTCAAGCTTGACAATACGCTTATCGCATTTATTCATAAAAGACAAAAGCTCTCTGTGTTTCATCTCTTTAATTTCTTTTGGCATACACACTCCTTGTAATTTGATTGTTTTGTGATTTTAGCATGCGATGCGGGCAAAAGCATTTTTGTTTTATGTTTTCTTAGCCCCCCGCTAGGGGCAAATTAACCGAGCGAACTTGTGAGCGTCCTATCGTAGATAGGCGGTTAATTTGCAAATTAACCGCCCCTATCGGGGTCGTTCGCTAGCTCACTCGGTTAATTTGCCACTCAATCGCCGTGGGGGCTTTTTAATGCTAGGTGCTAGGTGCGCCTTTTGACTAGGTGAAGCAAAGGATTTTTCTCCCTCCCTTCATCTCTACACAATGGCGGGCAATGCAAAGTAGCGTTCTTTGTCTTGGGCGTTTGGATAGTCTAGCGTTTGGTCGGCAACTTTGATATAGTTGTTTTCAAAACGCACATAACGCACGCCATAATATGCTTTTAATTTCCACTCTACTTCTTGATAGCTGTATTAAGTTTTCCAGAAAACCATTCTACAAAGTATCCTATCAACACTATAAAAACTATGAGGATTTTCCAATTCTCCGATAAAAAGTCTGTAATTTGTTTCCACAAAGTTGGCTTACAAGCTTTCTTATACCCCATATCACAAGCTTTCTCATAGTATTCTCGTGCCATCTTTTCATCTTTGACTGTGCCCCTGCCATACTTGTATAAGTTAGCTAAGTTATTAGAAGCTGTGGCATTCCCCATTTCTGTCGCTTTCTTGTAATACTGAAAAGCTTGAGAATAATCTTTAGTAACGCCCTTTTCATACTCATACATCACACCCAAGTTATTGTAAGCCAAAGAACGGACGCTGTCATCTTTAGTATCCGTGGCGTTTTGATAGTATTCCAAAGCTTTTTGATAATTTTTAGGGACACCATGCCCAGTGTCATACATGAGAGCTAGATTAAAATAGCCCCAAGCTTCCCCCATATCTGCTGCTTTGTGGTAGTATTCTAGGGCTTTAGAATAGTTTTGGCGAACATAATCGCCATTTTCATACATGTTTCCTAAATTGGCATAGGCTTTGGCGTTTCCCATATCAATGGCTTTTTGGAAGTATTGAAAAGCTATTTCTTGATCTTGTCCTACACCATCGCCATTGCTATACATAGCTCCCAATCCATTATATCCCCTAGCATCTCCCATGTCTGCAAGTTTTTTATAGTATTCAAATTCTTTTTTGTAATCTTTATCCTTGTACGCTTCTTTAGCTTTAGAATAGTCTTGATCTGCCTCTTTTTTGGCTGTAGTTTCTATAGAACCGGTGCTTGCTAATGGATCTGCTAATTTGATTTTAGAGTGCACAAAATACCATACCAAAGATGCTCCCAAAAACAAAAATACCAACACTGCCCAAAACCGCCAGTCGCTTTTATTCAAAGTTATGCCTTGCTGTTTGAATAGTCTATTCTAACAATCTAAGCATTAAGTATTGAAATGTTGTTCTAGTTTTTCATGAACAACTGAGATATATCTATCTCACTCCATATACTTCTTAAACCAGCTTTTAAAGTGCTTGACATTATCCAAGATAAAAGGGTTTAAAGTCTTACGGGGTTTATCTATGTCTTTAATATCTACTCTAACTTTGCCATTCTCTATGCGTGTAATGTCTGTGATTTTAAGACTAGAGGAGATGCCGTTGTTGTTCATGTAAAGATTGCGTCCAATGTATTCTGTCAAATCATTGTTAGAGTTTATAGCTTGGGGTTGCTTAGGTGTGGGTAGTTGCTGTGCTTGTAAATCCACAATTTGGTAACCGCCTTTAGCCATGGCTGTTAAGAAAGCTTCCTTGTCAGCTAATACAGCACTTCTTGCTTGAAACTCTTTGCCCTCTCTGTAGTATTTCACTAAGATTTCATAGCCATCCTTGGCAGGCTGTATGCCATCCACCACAAGAACGACACTAGGGTCTTGGGGTTTATAGAAAGCCATACTTACGACTTCTAGTATTTCGCTGTCTTGTTTGGCTTGCTTTAGTTGTTCCATAGATTGTTTGATCTGTTTAACCGCTTTCTTGCTTCTAATCTCCCACGCAATGGTTCTTATATCCCTTTTAGCTTGCTCTCTGTCCTTGCTAGTCTTGGCGATGGGTTCAAAGTAGAATTGGATATGGGTGATGCGATTGCCCATGCCCTTGGTTTTTATTTTTTCATAGCAAAGGTTCTCAAAGTGGGGGAGCTTTTGGAGTTCTTGGACGGCGGGTTTGAGAATCTCGTATTCAATCACACGAACCAGTTTAATTTTTTCAGAAATTCCCATCAGGGTTCTAAATTCCCCCCACTCCATTTTAGGGGGTACGCCTGTACTTTTCCATTGCTTAAGTAGTCTATAAAGGGTCTTGGCATACTTACCGCTAATGTTTTGAAACTCCAAGAGCTCAAAAGAAGTGAAGTTGCCATGGAGGTAGTTAAGCAAATAGCCAAAGTAAGGCATGTTCACTTGGATTTCTATGCTCTTAACTTGGGTCTTTTTGGTGTCGTGGTAGTTGATACGAAACTTCCTAAAGAGCATGATATTTTCATCAGCAAGAGGGTAAAGTGCCCAAAAACTAGCGGCTTTAATGTTTTTCCAAAGTCTTTTGACAACACCACTGAGATCGCTGTGGCTGATCTTAACTGCGTGGGTCATCTTTTTAATCTCATCAAGATCAAACACCAAGAGCTCATCCTCTCTGTCTTTGAGCTTTTGGAAGATGGCAAAGAGCAAGTTTGCTTCTAGTGTGCCTAGCTTGCCTAGGGATACAGAATTGACATCGTTGTGGAAGGTTACATACTTCTCAGCGATGGCGTTAGGGATCGTGGTGGTGTTTTGGGTGATGACTTTGGTTGTTGTGGGCTGTTGTTGGGCTGTCGGTTGGTTTTGGTCTTGCGTAGGGGTTTCTGTTGTGGTGGTGGGGGTTGCTGGTTGCTGTTCTAGGGTGTTTGTGGTGGTTGTTTGATCTTGTGTGAATCTTGGGAGTTGGGGGGGTTGTGGAGCTAAGGCTAAGAGTTTTTGTAGACATTCGGATTTTTCTTGCTCTAAAACGCCCTTAAGTACGGCATTAGTCTCGGCATTAATTAAAGCTTGTAATCCGTGCAGTTGTTGTATCAAAGCTTGTTTTTGTTGCTCTGGATTCACAATTTTATCCTTATCTTTCCTACTCATTGTATATATTTTAAGCTTAAATAGTTATATTAGTGCGGATTTTACCCCCTATTAGTGCGGATTTTACCCCCTATTAGTGCGGATTTTACCCCCTATTAGTGCGGATTTTACCCCCTATTACTCTCCACGAGCCCCCTCCCACACGAACTCCGCGCCCCCCCTAAAAGGTTAAAAAGACGAAGTCTTTTAAAATGGTTAAACCCTGCGTGTGAGTGCGCATGACGCTCGGGAACTAGGATCAGCCCAAAAGTGGGTGAGAAAACTTACAAAAAAGAAAATTTTTTGATGAAAAAGGTGCATGAGAAGGTAAGCCAAGCTTACGCTTGGCATCTATATTGCTCTTGGGGGCAAGCCCCCAAACCCCCCAAGAGAGGGTTTTGAAGTGAGGATTAGATTTTTGGTCTTGAAGTATCTATGACTATGAAGTAATCATGTCTTTGGGGAGAGAGTGAAAAACTGATTGACTTAGGACAATTATGTCTTTGGAGAGTAAGATGAAGAGAAGCAATAAATCAAGCATAGCGTTTAAAGCGCTTTTGAAGGCTCGTAGAGCGAAAGGTTACGGGTGGGGAGTATCAAACTATGGTTCGGTGGTTGAAAGCGATTGTAGGGGATTATAGCTTACAAAGGAGCATTTACTGCTTTTCTAAATTTGCTCCGATCCGCTTCATAGGGTTTGCCACACCATAACGCCATAAGCTTTGAAGAGATGGTTTGGCAGGCGTAGCAAATGCAAAAAGGGGAAGCAATGTGTTAGAATGACTTTTTTCATTTTTGACACAAGGGTAAGCAATGAAAATTCTCTCTCTCTCTCTCTCTCTCTCTCGTTTGTTCTGCTAATAGGTGCTTGCACATCCCCAGCTGGTCTTTTGTTTAACGGTTCAGAGCTCCCCGTTTCTGGTAAAAGTGCTAAGTATTCAAAAGAGGGGCACGCTACTTGTATGAGTTTTTTGTGGCTGATTGCAGGAGGTAATTGTTCTGTTAAAAAAGCAGCCGAAAAAGGCAGCATTACGGATATTAAAATGGTGGATCGTAAAGTAATTACTTTTCCCCTTGGGATTATGGGAATATACACGACTATCGTAAGGGGGGACTAAAGGGGCTAATGTAATTTATCGATTTTGCCATAACCTCTCTAGCTTTAAGGTAGTTACCTGCAGGTGAGGTTAACGCAAGAGGGAAGCTCATTGGGGTATAGTCCTAAAAACGCCCTGGAATTGCCCACAATCGATTTTATAGGCTTGGGTAATGGGGGTTTTACTACCTTGGGTCATCTTTGCGTTCTACGAGCCTTCTAGGGGGTTAGAAATGCTATGTGTTCTTTGGGGCAGTTGGTTTATTATCTTGCCCCTTACTCTTTTTCGTTGTTTTTGGCTCGATTAAGCATTAAAATATCTTGCGCTTAATGGTCTATATTTCGTTAGCATTTATTGCGTTATATTGTGGCTTAAAGCGCAAGGGCTAAATGTGATAGCCTCCGCTGTCTTTTTGCTGTGAGGCTTGCAAAGAGATTTCTTCTGCGGATCGCTTGCGCTCATCAACATATCTTAGAATGTCGTCAAAAGCCTCGCTAGCCTCTTGTGGGTTTATCTCTGCTATTTTGGTAACCTCTTGCAAAAGGTAAGCTAAATCCTTATCTATGTCTTTGAATAAGGGCAAACTCTTTTCTAGGTTCTCTAACTTTAGGGCAATGTCCGCTTTCTCTTGTTTCAATACCCCGTATTGCCCTTTTAAAGCGTCATATTCCGCTTGCAAAGGATTAGGGGCTGTATCCTCTTGCTTTGGCACATCTTGCGTTTGTGGGGCGTTATTTAGCTCTTTAGGCTTTTGTGCCTCTGCAAGCTCTGTTACAAGCCCTTTGTTAGTCGCCCTCATCGCTTTGTATCTGTCCCTTGATCGCTTTAGGGCATTGTAGGTTTGATCTTGCATTGCCTCAAAGGCTTTGATTTGGCTCTTTTGCCCGTTGCTTGCAAGTGTTAAAAAAACTACTTCATGAGTGGCTTTAGACAAATCCGCCCTAAGTCCTTTGATCCGCTTTGCCTTTAGTCCGTATTTCTCTTTTAGTCCTAAAAAGCGGTCTTGTAACTTGTCTTTCTCTCGCTTGAGATTATTTAGAGCGGTGTCATCTTGTTTGATAATCGTTTTTGGTTCTGCCTCTTTGAGGGTCTTAATCTGTTCTGCTTGCTCGGCATTTGTCGTTTGCAAAGATTGCACGCTCTCAATGGCTTGAGTAACGACATCGCCTTTCTTAGTAAGATCATCGGCTAGAGTGTCGCATTTGCCTTTGAGTTCTTGCAAGGCGGTTTCTAGGGTTTCAATCTTTTTGAGTTGTTCGGCTTGCGTGGCATTTGTGGTTTGCAATGCCTCCATGTCCTCATTAAGCCCGCTAATCGTGGTTTCTTGTTCTTGCCCCTTGTCTGCTATCGCCTTTAGTTTGTCTTGGACTGTGAGATCATCGTCTTGTTCTTTTGGATCAATCAATGCGCTATAAGTGGCATTTATGGCGGTTTCTAGGCTTGTTTTGGCGTTTTCGGCTGTTTCTGCTTTGCTTGCTTGCTTTTTGAGATTATCAATGCCTTTTTCAAGGTGTTCTTTAGCATATCGTGGCCTGTGCCATGTTTCCCCGCTCGCTTTCTCGCAAAGTGCGGTTAAATCTGCGTTGCGCTGTTTAATGTCCGCCCTTAAGTTCTCTCTAGCCTCATCGGCTTTTGTGGGTATGTCCTTACTATCCGTGTCCGCTAGAAGGCAAAGGCTTTTAAAATCATCTAGGCGTTTAGCTTCCACATCATCGGGGCTTAGATAGCCCTCGTATTGCTCTTTCAACGCCTTATAGTCCGCTTTGGCTTGTTTGTCTATCTTGGCAAGCTTGCTCTTTAGCTCATCAAATGTAAGCCTATGTTCTTTTTTCAACGCATTAACTGCCATGTAAATCTTTTGCGTGTAGAGCTTTAAATCGCCCAACCCAGCATTAACACCAATCATGTATTTACGGGCTTTGCCACAAATAGATGCCAACTCTTTGGCCGTGAGCTTTCTAGGTGTGCCTTTTTGACTAGGTGAAGTAAAGGATTTTTTCTCTCCCTCCCCCTCCATTTGTTCCACAACACTAGCAAGATCAACGATGGCGGTTTCTAGGGTTTGATAGTCTTGCTTTAGGGCAGTGTTCTCATCGGTTTTCTTTTGTGCTAAGGCATCGCCGATGATTTCCTCTAGCCTTTTGCCTTTGAATTTTGAATCTAAGATCACCCATAAATCTTTGGTTTCGCCCGTAGCCTCTTGCAAAACACGATCGACACTCATACTCAACGCCTCATAGCCCTTTATCTCCTCTCTAACCGCATCAAGCCTTTTGTTCTTTTCTACGGCTTGTGCGTAAGCTCTTGGTTCAATGCGTTTTCTGCCCGTGCCTTTAATGAAGTTGCCGTTTTCATCTATGGTATCGTTTTTGTATGCGCCCCGCTCCATACCTAAGATTTGCGCCACTTCTGTTTGCATAAGCCCCAAAGCTCTAGGTCTTTGCAAACTGCCCCTAAAGCGGTTCTTGCCCGTGGTTTCATCAAGCGTAACAAATTCTAAATGGGCGTGGTGATTGATAATGGTATCGCCGTATTCATCTCTATGTCCCTCATCTCTATGAATCGCGATTTGGTAGCATTGAAACCCGTATTTGGTTTTGAAATGTTTTACAAGCTTTTCTAGGTCTTGCATGG
>NZ_AP024825.1 GCF_019703325.1 Helicobacter sp. NHP19-012
ATTGCTCCAGTGCGTGCTCCATCTCGCTTATTTTTTTAAAGATAACATCTAGCTCTTTTGCACCTATGGGGCGGTTTTCGCTTTTCAATGTGCGTAACATGGCGGCTGTTTCTTGGTTTGCCTTTAGCATTTGCTCTAAAAAGACTTGCCTTTCATCTAAAAGCTTTATCAGGTCTGCTCGCTCTTTTTCTTGCATGATGCGTTGGTTGTCATAGCTGATGCAGGTGTCAATGAGTTTCTCTCGGCTGTAATACTTTAAACGCTGGCGGTCTTGGGAGCTTGGGGCTTGGCGGTCTAGCAGGGTTTGGCGGTCTTGGATTTTTTGCTCTAGGTTGGCTATGTTGGCTTTTAAATCAGTGATGCTGATGCCCTCAAGTTTTAGAGCCCTTAAATCTCGGTAGTCTTGTGGAGTGTAAAGCTTGTTGTCGCCCAGCTCTTTGTTGATGGCTATCCACTCTTTGACATGGGCTTCGATAATCTGCTTGCACTCGTTGAAACTCAAAAGCTGGGGCTCTTGGCTTGGGGCTATTTGTTGGCAGATGGCATTGAGGGCTTGGTGCTCTTGGGCTTGTGTGGCTTGGAGCTGGGCTATTTGGGCTCTTAGGGGGTCAGCTTGTTCTTGCATTAATCGGGCATAAGCTCGTGGCTCAATGCGTTTTCTGTAAGTGCCCTTTGTAATCAGGTTGCCCTCATCATCGTATTGGTTGTTCTTAAATTGCCCCCGCTCCATGCCTAAAATTTCGGCAACTTCGGTCTGTATTTGCTCGTAAGCTTTGCGTTTGCTTTTAAAGGGCTCGCCATCTTTGCTGATTTTACGCATGAGGCTCTTGCCCGTTTTTGGGTGCAACATGACAAATTCCATGTGGGCGTGATGGTTGATGCAAGTTTGCCCCGTGCTTTTGTCTATATGCCCCTCATCTCGGTGGATGGCAATTTGGTAGCATTGAAAGCCATAATGAGCTTTGAAGTGCTGTGAGAGCTTTTCTAGGTCTGCCATTGTGGTTGTTTCTTTGAGGTTGACAACTGCGCTATAAAGGTAATCTGTGGCTTTGAAAGGCTGGTTAAACTTTTTTTCATAAGTTGCTTTGGCTTGGGCAATTAATTGCTCTCTTTTGGCTAGGGCTTCTTTGGCATTTAAGGTGCATTCTGTGCCTAGTCCTTTATCAACGAGCAAGTAAGTGGGGGGGCGTGTGCGGTCGTTGTGCTCTAGCTGGATAGCGTTAGTGGGCTTGAAGTTGATAGAGGCTATATTTCCCATTTGGTGCATGATAGCAGGGGTTGCTTTAATAAGAGCTTAGGGCAACTAGCTTTTTTGGCTTTTTTTGGCAATGATTTGGCGGTTGCAGGTAGCATGTTTAAAAAAAAGAATAAGCGGTTGCAGTTAGCATGTGCTAGGTGGATTGGAGGTTTTTTTTGCTGGTTTAAAGACAAAGACAGCTGGGGGAAGTTAGATTAAAAAATGCATTTTTGTTTATCCGCTCCAACCTTTGCTAGAACCCACGCTTATCCTAGCACAAAGAAACCTGACCCCAAACTGAACCCCTTACGGGGTTTTCGGTCGCTACGCTCCCCAGTTTGGGCTAAGGTTTTTTGTGCGTCGGGCGTGGGAGTTCTAGCAAAGGAAAGGCTGGAGCGGGAGAAAAACAAAAAAAATTGTATTAAGAGAGAAAGGCAGGCTTATTTGGGCTTTGTTGGAGCTTGTTTGCTGGATTTGGCTTTATGGCTTGGTTGGGCTTTTTGGGCTAGAGAGCTGGGGCAAGCTATTACCAAAATAGAGAACTTTTAAGTTGCTTTTAATTGTTCTTACCTTTATTACTGTTGTTGTTTATTAACATTTATTTAACTGCTGTTACTTAATAGCAACTTAAAAGTTTTGCATTTTGGTTAGGCTTTGTGTGCTTAATGGAGCTTGTGGGGCAAAGGGGCAAGAGATGGCTTTTTGGGGCTTTTTGGGGCTGGTGTGAGAGATATTGCCCTTTTAAATGCGTGGCAGACAGATACAAAAACAAATCCTTCACTCCACTTAGAACAATGCCTTTTAGCGGGGACAGATAGAGCCTTTTAATGCTGTGGGCAGGGGGCAGAGAGAGCCTTGTATGCGGTGTTTGCTGGCTTGAGAGATGAGGGCTTTTAATGCTGTGTGGGGCTTGAGAGATGAGCTTTAATGGCAAATTTAGGCTAAGAGAGATGAGCCCATTAAAGAAAACAGGGCAAGACAGATAGCTTAAAAATGCTAAAAAGGCTTTTGAGAGATTGCTTTTTAATGGCATGTATGCCAAAGACAGATATTGCAGTGATTGCAAAAATGCAAGGTTAGACAGAGCACTCTTACCAACAAAGCAAAGCGTAGCGTCCCCCTTGCGGGGTTGCTTTAGTTGGCAAATTGCGGACAACCCTTGCGGGACGCTTGCGCTTTGCCGAATTTGCCCCCAGCACCCCATAAAGGGGCGAGCTAAAGCTCTATGCTGGGGGGAGAGATGAGAGAGGCTAAAAAGGGCACTCATCGTTGATTTCTACCATTTGGCTTTCTGGCTGTTGCTGGGGGACAGATACTGGGGGCTGTTGTGCTGGTATTTGCTGTGGGACAGATTGAGGCACTAGTTGAGGCTGGTATTGCTGGGGCTGGGGTGCTGGCTGTTGCTGTGGGGCTGGTTTTGGCTGTAAGAGATGAGCTGGTTTTTGGCGGAGCATTTTTGCCCCACAGACTTTGTAATTAGGGCATGTATAGACCATTTCGCCTTTGTAGACCCATTGCTCTCTTTCTGTGCCACATATATCGCAGTAAAAACCTGCTTTGGTTCTTGGAGCTTGTGATGACTTGAGAGGGTCAAATTGCTCTTTGTTGTCGCACTGGGGATTGCTACATTTCCAAAAAATGCTGTTGTCTTGCCCATTTTGTTTGCATTGCATGGTGTGATGACAGACTTTGCAGATTTTGCGGTTGAGAGACCATTTAAAAGCCTTTAAAGCCCATTGCTCAATGCTAGTGTTCTGCTCTTGACAGTATTGTTCTAAGGCTTTGTATTGAGCTAATAGCTCGGGAGAGATTGACAAATTTAATGCAGACATGTTATAGTCCTTTTTTCTAATATTTTCGGGTTTATGACTTTTGCTAATGTCGGTGGCTCTCTTGCCACTTGTGCTTTTTTCTCTTACATGCTGACCCCCTTTTTCAAGTTTGGCTGTTAATGCGCCGATGGCTTTTTCTTGTTCATGTTCATCGCAGAAAACACTGAGTCCATTGTTGAGCTTGTCTGTGGCATAGGCATAAGCGGTTTTACAAAGAGCCCATACGCAGTATTGAAAGGTAGGCTTTTGGGCAGTTTTTGCCTCTATATGCGCGCTTATTGCTCCAAATTCAGGGGTTGCCTCAAAGGTTCTACGCTTTTTTGAATACCAGTGCTCTTTGTATTCTTGTATGGCTTGATTGACCGCTTGGAGCACTTGCTTTTTATCGGCTTGTTGGCTGGTGTCTAGGTAGTCTAGTTTGTCATTAATTCTGCAAATTAGCTCATACGAGAGCTCCCCTCCCCATGCTTGTTCAATTAAAGCTTGTTCGTTGCCTTTAAGGGCTGTTTGCGGGGGCTCTATGTGGCAGTTGCTGTGCTCTATTTGCTCATGTATGCGTTGTCCTAGAGTTTTCTTTTTATCTTTGCCTTTTGGGGGCTTTAGCTTTAATTGCTCTACTGGGTCGGCATCATAGTGGATAATGCGGGCTTGTTCGGGGGGGCTATCTATGCCTATTTGCTCTAATTTGCATCTAGCAAAAATGCCTCCAGAGCCAAAGGTGCGCAATCCTCTAATCTGTTCGCAAAACATCATAAAGTAGGGCTTAAATTCGTGCTCTGCTAGCTGTTCTTGGCTGATTGCGCCTTGCTCATAGAGCTCTTTGGCTTGTTGGTATTTTCTGTTTTTCTCTCTGTCTATTGTGCCTAATTTGCGGATATGCTCGGGGCTTAATGCGCCCTTGTCAGGGTAGTTGAGAGCGTCTTTAGAGTTCTTTTTTACCTCATCGCAGAAGTCCTCTGCATATTCTAAGGCTTTTTGCTCCATACCCTCATCTGCGCTGTCAAATTTAAAGCCTTTAACGATTTCAAAAATGGCATTTTTCAGTTTGCCCTTAATGCGCTCTTCATCGCGTTCTTTGTTCTTTCTGGCAAATGTGCTCCCATCAAAGACTATGCGAATATCTACATTGCAATCGGGGATATTGACTTCTATGGGCACAGGTATGGGGTTGCCATCTGCGTCTGTTTCGTTGCTGTTGTAGTCAGTGATTACTATGGGGTAGGCTAATTCGGCTTTTATTAGCTCAGTGAGCTCGTGCTTTTTTTGGTCTAAATAGCGTTTTTTGCCTTTTTTCTTGCTCTTTCTGTCATCATAATATGCCCAGTCTGTTACCATTAATAGGTGCACATGGGGGTGCGTTTTGCCTATGGCTAGTTGTGCTTTAAAGTTGTTGCCAGTCCATTCAGTGCCTCTAATATAGCCCCATGTTTCTTTGGGTGCAAAGCGGTAGCGCAGTAGGCTTTTATAGGTGAGCAGTGTATGCACAAGGGCATTTAGGGCTTTGGTTGTGTTGCGGGTGTCTTCTAGGGGCACATTAGGGGGGCTTAGGGTTATCATAATGAGGCGCAAATCTTCTAGCGGGATTGCATCGTCTAAGATGGTCTGGGCTAGGGCTCGTTGGAACATGATTGTGCGCTTATAGGCTTTTATGCTGTTGCAGGTGTAGCAGAGCTTGTCTTTGCAGGAGTAGCCATGTGGGGCAGTTATGCCATTTGCGTGCGTGGTTTCTACCATGTCCATGTTGCAAAGTGCTATGTTGTTGGCTCTGTTGTGAAAGGTGCGGGGCTGGATTTTGCCTAGATAGTGCTTAGTGTAGTTTGGATTGCCATATTTTTGCTCTGTAAGCGGATTATCCATTGTGCCTATGGCTGGATTGTCTGCTGTGCCCTCTTTGGCTTTGTTGGGGCGGCGGGTTAGCTCATGTCCTACATCGTGCAGAAAATGGCTGACAAAGCTGTATTTGGTTTGGTTGTTGAGCGATACCCTCTTGGCTGTTGCTTTTTCTAGGGCTGTTGATGGCTCTAAGCATGTTTTAAGGGGCTGGGGGCTAGTATTCATAAGCCTTTGCCTTCAAGTTGGCTCCTTCTATGTCTTTTGTTTCCTTTCTTTCAAAACTAAGCTTAGGACGAACCAGCTTAAGGCGCTCTTATATGAGGCAAAAATCCCCCACAAAATCATAAACTCCAGCTCTTAAGTGCAAACTCAGGGGCTTTTAATGCTTGCAAATGGCTTTTTTGGCAGTTGGCTTATGGGGCTTTTTTGGCTTTTGGCTTGGGGGCTAAATGGGCTTGGCTGATGGAGCTAAAATTCTGCACAATTGTTCTATGACTGACCAAGTAAAGTAGCGAGCCCCGTGTGGGGGGGCATTTTGTGGCATTTAGGCTAGATGCTTTTAATAGAAAAATAAGCGAGTTGTGATGATAAGAGTTTTTAGCGAGTGGTGCTTTTTTGGAGCTCTTGGGTTGGGGCTGTTGGGCTGGAGGCAAGTTGCTTTTTCAGGCTGGCGAGTTCTTTTGCCATTTTATTTTTCTCTTTAACTGCTATTTTGTTTCCTTTTCTCAAGGACGCATTTTCTTGGGCTAGGATTTGGGCGTGCTCATAAGGGTTATATTCATCGGGGGACATTTTGCTGGGGTCATATTCTCTTGTTATGTTAAGTTGCT
>NZ_AP024826.1 GCF_019703325.1 Helicobacter sp. NHP19-012
CCCGTAGGGCAAACTATCCAAATGAGCTTGGCGAATGTCCTCCTTTAATGGGGGTGGCTAGTTTGCAAACTAACCGCCCTAAAGGGACACTCACAAGTTCGCTCGGTAGTTTGCCCCTTCGGGGGTGCTATGTGGAGTGAAGGATTTCTTTTTCTCTCTCACTTGTTCGTTCTCTCAAGCTCATAGCTCTGTCCGCCCCACTTGTAGTATTCTCGTTCTACAAATTCCCACAAGCTAGGGTCTAGCTCTTCAGGGGGCAATGGCTTAATATCTTTCACAATTCCGCCTAAGTTGTATTGTCGTAGCCCTTTGGCTTGGGTATCTAGGGTTGCAAACTGCTCGTTATCAAGCTCTGCTATCTTGGTGGGCTTGATGATGTATTTTACGACTTCAACAAGGGCGGATAACAATGCGGGGTTTAAGGGCGTTTTTAGGCTCGTAGGCTGTAACTTTGCTTTGGACTTGGGTCTTATGCCTCTTATATCAACAATGGGTCTATAATCGCTTCTAAGTGCCTTTTCCCACATATCACACCATTCGGCTTGGGTCATGTAGTTACCGCCACTAAAGTAGCTCTGTGGGACTACTAGCAAGCTATGGTAGTGTAGATGGCACTCCCCATTAGGGGTTTTATCCCCCATGTATTCAAGGGCGCGGATAAAGCCCCAAACACTCTTACGCCATGCTTTGGTCTGTGTTAATCGCCGCCACGATACCGACATGTGCTTAGATAATGCCCTTAGCTCGCTCAAGGGGGCATTCTTGGTAGTCAAGGTCAAAAGGATATAGGCGGCTTTATAGTCTTGCTCTATTTGGCTAAAAACACTGATTAACTCGCCTAAGACTTTTCTAGCTTTTCTCCACATGCACATAGGACACCATTTCACTTTGCAAAATCTAGCCCATGCTAGCACACGGGCTAGCTTATCGGTTTCTAGGTTGCGATACTTGTCAAACTTTAAAAGGTTGCCACATTCAGCGCATCGTTCGGCTTTAGGATACTCGCCTATGGCGTTATAACGCCCCATTAGGTCAAGCTCCACCGCTTGTAACTTGTGGTCTTGGTAAGGCTCTAGTTCCTCCGCTAAGACTTGGCTTATAAGCTCTAGAGCTAGCTTGTCTAGTATGGTTTTTGGGTCAAAGAAGGTTACTTGTGGTATGCTATCCATAGCTGTCCTTTTCTGTGTGGTAACTGAAAAGGTAGCCTATCGCAAATAATGAAAACCTTAAACGCCCTCCAAACCCCATAAATAGGGGCTTTGCAAGGCTTAAAACACTCCATGCGTAAAATCAAAATTGTTTCTATAGGTATCTAGTTAAATAGAAAGCCCCCAAAAACCCCATTTCTTAAGCCAAAAAAACACCCCTTTGGGGGGGGTCAGTTTTAGGGAGTGGTTTGGCAAAATTTAGCGATTAGTTTCAAAAAGTTTTAGGGGGGTCGCATTGCATTTTCACACATATAAAAATTAATTAAACAATTAATTAAACAATTAATTAAATTATTAATTAAATTATTAATTAAATTATTAATTAAATTATTAATTAAATTATTAATTAATTTTTATTAAGTCTTTATTAAGTCTTTATTAAGTCTTTATTAAAGGTTTAATAACTGATTATTTACGCTTTATCTTGTGCGTTCATGTGGGTTTGTTTTATTTGCCACGCTCTCAAGTCTTTGGCTTTAGGTCGGCTTCTTAGCGTGGCAAATGCAAGGGGGAGAGAAGAAACCTTTGTTTCACTTAGTGAGAATTAATGACAAAAATGCT